>JAGGRR010000079.1 GCA_021159465.1 Methanophagales archaeon | reverse complement strand
TCTTTCATTAACTTATAAATCCGCTTCCGATTCACTTTAATACCTTCCCTATACTTTAACCAGGCCGCAACACGCCTATAGCCCCAAAAGGGATGTTCTCCTTTTATGGCCTTAATCCTTTGAACAAGCATCCTGTTAGTCTGATCAGATTCACTCCCTTTGGTTTTGTCAATCTGCTTACCTTCTCCTTTTTGCCCTGACTCTTTAGATAACACCTCATAGTATCTGCTCCGACTAATTCCTAAACCAAAACAAGCATCCTTGACCGTAAAACCTGCTTCTAGCAGCTCTTTCACCGCTCCTACCTTGTTCCGAATAACTCCTCGGTTTTTTTAATACCTCAATCTGCACCGCCTGCTTGCCTATAATCCTCTGAAGCCTTTCAATCTCTGCCTTAAGCATGGCTTCCTTTTTAGAAGGAGCACCATAGACTAAGGCGTTTTTGCCACCCTCTAAAAACCTATCACGCCATTTGTAATACTGAGACTGAGATATCTGATGCTGTCTGCAAATCTCAGCCACAGACTGTTCACCTTTAAGCCCAGCTAATACAATGGCCATTTTTTCTTCTGGTGAAAAATGCCTTCTTTTCATCCTTAACCCCCTTCTAGTAGAGTAAATTAATTATACCTCTACCTTCGGGGCGTGTCCTGCCCCCCTCGTATGATGTCCTTACGGACATCATGATTATATATAGGGGAAACGTTTTGAAAAATAAACCATATATTATACAGTGAGATGATGAAAGAAGTGAGGAGGAATAGAGCCAATGCTCCCCTGGAACAGCTGTTTATTTCTCAGATAGTTCGTCCCCTAGATTGGCCGTTCCTCCCTCAAGTTTGAACAGTAGCAGAAACGGCAAAGCCAGTTTGCATTGCTACGAGGTTAAACTCAAGGGAGTTCCTCCTCACCATTTAAAATATCACATAGGAGGTATCTTATGAAAAAATTATACTTCATAGGCATTGATGTGTCAAAGGAAAAATTAAGCTGTTTTGATGGCAAAGAGGAGTTTTCAGTAAAAAATGATTTAGACCTAGAGGAATTTAAACGGCTTTTAAGGCGTAAATACAAAGACTTAAAAAGAATTGTACTTATCTTTGAAGCCACAGGCATTTATAGTTATTTTCTAAAGGCCTTTTGTAATACAAAACACATTAAGGCTTATATTTTAAATCCCAAAAAGACACCTAATTTGGCCAAGGTCTTGGGGCAAAGGTCTAAAACCGATAAAATTGATGCCAGAACTATTTATTGCTTTAAGGACTTAATCAGTAAAGAGCAAATAAAAGTGCCCCAGATAGATGAGACACTTGAGAAGATTTATGCCTATTTTAGTAGCTATAAATTTCTCATCAAACAAAGGGTGGCTCTAAGTAATCACCTTGATGCTTTAGAAAGAAATCCCTTTGCTCCCAGGGATTTAATGAAAAGGATGCAAGAAAGATATTTAGAACTAAGAGCAGAAGAAAAAAGACTTATGGAAAAGATGGAACAAATCATAGCGGAAGCAGAAGATACTCAAGAAGACCTTTCAAACCTATGCTCAATAAAGGGCATAGGTATAAACAATGCCATTTGTCTATTGATACTATTTAAACGGTATCAAGTAGAAAATAGACAGCAAGTAACGGCACTTTTGGGTTTTGATGTAAAAACGAGGCAATCAGGCACAAGTGTTTATAGTCGGGGACAAATAAGTAAGCAAGGAAACGGAATGATGCGCTCCATGCTTTATATGGCGGCCTTAAATGCGGTTAGAACAAACTTAAGGATGAAATTTTTTTATAAACGACTGATAGACAGGGGTAAACCCAGGAAGGTAGCTTTAATTGCTGTAGCAAGGAAATTGGCACTTATAGCCTATGCCATTTATAAAACAAAAGAGCCTTTTAAGGAATATGTAGGGATATATAGGTATTGACAAATCTCACAGTATCTAGGGGTCATAAGCACTTCCGTAAGACCTTATCTATCGTCTATAGTCCATCGTCTCTTTTTCACATTTTGAAGTTAACAAAAAGCAACTTTTCATTCTTTGGCATAATCTACCACAAAGGATTTTCCTCTTTCCCATTCTTCTGGAGTAAGAGCTATGGCTTCAATAGGTGCAAAAACTTCATATATGGCATCAGAGAGCACTTCTATCCTCTGCCAGAAATCTTTCCCTTTAAAATCTTCAGAAATAACCCCTAAGTCAATATCACTTTCCTCCCTTTGGTGTCTTTCGCCCAAGAACCATAAAGAATAATCCTGTCTACTTTTATCCCCTTTGTTTCAAGAACTCTTTTAAAATGGGAGATTATTTTTGAAACAAAGTCTTTATCCACTACCTTTGGACCATAGGTTTGACCTTTTTTCTGAGGAAGGAGTTTGGTTTAACAAATTTAAGTTTGACCATTAACCTTCTGGGATAAACCTTAATGTTAAATGTGGAGACGCGCCCCCTTTCTCTTTAATGTATATTGTAGGTTCGCCCCCATCTCCTCATAAAAACTTTTCAACCTCCCTTTTATTCACCTAATTATAATACATTTAACGATCTTAACAACAGTCCTGATTTGGTGTCTAAGAAAGGAGAGGGAAGGAGCGTTTACTCTTATGAATTATTTATCTCCCAACTCTCATTTTATTTTAGCGCTGCAGTGTGCTCCTTGTCTCAAGCCTAAGCCTGCGGGTGGCCTAAAGCCAAGCTTGAACCCGCTCGCTGCAGCGCAATGCGCTTTAATGTAGTTAGGAAGGAAACTTGCCGTGGCCCTCCATAGTTTGGGTTCCAAGTTGAATTATTCCAAAGAACGAGTTAAAAAGGAATAAGTGAGAAATTTTAAATTTTTATTTCTATCAGTG
>JAGGRR010000078.1 GCA_021159465.1 Methanophagales archaeon | reverse complement strand
TTAATCAGGTTAGTGTTAGTCATATATTCCTATTTTTGTACTTTGGATTAGGCGATAATATATAGTTAATTTTGGTGTTGACCCCATGGGGGGTAAAAAGTGTGGACTTCTTTAGCTATTAACTATTAATCAAGCATAAGGAGTGTGGAAGCCGCCCTCGCCGCTGCACTACTGCCCTGAGCAACAGCAAGTGCGATATCCTTCGGACCTGCCACTGCACCCGCTATGAATATACCCCGCTGTTCCGTATCTACCGGCGCTACTCTGGAATGCAACTCTCTGAATAGCCCATCTTCTGTAGTAAGCGGGAGCTTCAGCATCTCCGATAACCTCTCGATATCTTCGCCTGGCACACTACCAGTTCCGAGAACCACCATCTCCACCTCTATAGTCCTCACTATACCCTTCAACGTATCTTCTACTCTTATCTCCAGATTGCCTTTCTCATTCTCTATCACCTCCGCAGGTCTACCGCGAATAAATCGGATACCAAGCTCCCGCGCACGTGTATAAAACGCTTCATAACCCCTGAAAGCTGCTCTTATATCTATATAAAATATATAGCATCTCACATCCGGGCGCTTCTCCTTCAACAGTATCGCATTCTTTATGTTCTCCATGCAGCATACACCACCAGAGCAATACGGATTCTTGTTTATATCCCGTGACCCAACGCAATTGATGAACCCCACACGCATTGGCTCCCGGCAGTCTGAGGGTCTGATGAGATTCCCGCCGGTTGGACCATCAGGAGCGATAAGTCGCTCAAACTCCATCGTTGTGATCACATCGTCTAATAGCCCATATCCATAATCGTGCCCTGGTTCGGGGTCGTAAGTTGCAGACCCGACTGCCACAATTATAGCGCCCGCTTTCAGCTTACTCTTGCTATTATGCTTATGCCCCTCCTGCGTGAAATCTATCGCATTATATTCGCATGCATTCATACATATACTGCAGTCCTTATCCTTACCCTTATCTTCGCTTCGCAGACAAGTCTCAATATCTATGACTGCACATGAGGGGATAGCGTGGGCATAGGGGATGTAAATAGCCTTCAGGGTACCAAAGCCCTCGTTGAAACGGTTCGGCTGCTCCGCAGGGCATACCTCTGTACACCGCTGGCAACCTGTGCACTTATTTGTATCCACATAGCGTGGCTTGTGCTCTATTGTGAGTTCAAAATCGCCTACCGAACCCTTAACAGCCAAAATCTCCACGTATGTAATGAGCTCCACATTCTCTTTGGCTACGAGCGCCCGCATCTTCGGCTCCAGTATGGCGATAGCATTCTCATTTGTGGGAAATATCCTGTTGAGATATGCCATTCGCCCACCTATCACCGGCTCTTTCTCCAATAAATATACATGGAACCCCATATCGCTGAGCTCGTTCGCTGCCTCTATACCCGCGATACCACCTCCTATGACCACTACACTCCTCTTATTCATTTATGTTTCTCATTCCCTCCCATAAGAGGACCCAGCGCTCTTATCTCGGTTGTGAAGTCACGCATAACCGATGCAAATCTCTCGCCCTCGGCAGCGGACATCCATTCCAGACGGAGACGTTCTGGTTCTATTCCCAGATACTTCATTGCCCTCTTTACGTTCTCTACCCTCCGCTCGGCATTCAGGTTGCCCGATATGTAGTGACATTCCCCCGGATGGCAACCAGTGATAATAACACCGTCGGCACCGTGTTTGAAAGCATCGAAGATGAATTCAGGTTCTACCCGTCCTGAGCACATCACACGCAGTATGCGCACATTTGGCGGGTACCGAAAGCGCGATACACCTGCGAGGTCTGCAGCTGCATAGGAGCACCAATTACAGCAGAAAGCCACGATCTTGGGCTCAAACATCTCACTTTAAATCAGTTCTAAATCCTTTAATTTGTTCAATAAAACATTCACCGACCTCTTGCAGTCCTCAACTGTCTTCCCACCTGTTATAACCAGTCGTCCTGAGCTGAATATCAGTATAGCACTTTTCGGCTCCTCTATACGATATACCAGTCCGGGGAATACCTCGGGCTCGTATTCCATACCCTCAAGTTCTAAACCCACAACAATAGCACCAAGATTAAGTTCTTTTCCAAGATTGGCGGAAGCAACGATGTTCTGTACCCTGAACTCCGGATGCTCTGCCACTTCTATTCCTATACGCCTGAGGTCTGCGGCAAGTATGTCCATCACTTTACGCACACCTTCCTCGGTCTTCGAGCCGGTACAAACCACTTTTCCCGAACGGAAGATAAGGAAAGCAGCTTTCGGGTTGTGTGTCCTATACACCAGCCCGGGGAATTTCTTCTTCGTGAATACCGCATTCTCTAACTTTGATTCTATGTATTTCAGATCTAACTCATCAGCAATCCTTGCATTCGCTACAACATTCTCTACTTTTATATCTACCTCCATCATCCCCCCTGATCTCCAATTATATAAATATGATAAAACTAATGTTGTGATATAAAAAGCAAGATATATAAATAATAAGCAAGAACGATAAATTCGGTGCAAATAGGGTAATAGGGTAGGTAAGAGTAGAGATGAAGAAGAGAGTAAAGAAGATAAGGGGTACAAGAACCTGTGGTGGTGGCTCACACAAGAAGAGGCGAGGTAAAGGAAGTAAGGGTGGTTCAGGTAATGCGGGCGCTTATGCGCATCATTTCGTACGTTCCTTGAAGCTGGGCATGAAAAAAGGGAAACAGGGTTTTGGTTCTGGTTCTGCACGCCATTCCAAGACTTACGATGCAATAATGAACGTGGGTGAACTGGATGAAAAGCTGCCGGAGCTGATAAAAGCCGGTAAAGCGGAAGAACGAGGTGATGCTGTTTTCCTCGATGCTACACAACTCGGAATAAGGAAGATACTGGGCAGGGGAGAATTGAGAGGAAAGCCGAAGCTGATAGTGAGAGTGAATGAGATATCAGGTATAGCAAAGGAGAAGATAGAGGAAGCGGGTGGCAGGATTGAAATGCCTATTGAGGAGTGAATGAATAAAGTGAGTGAGTAAGTGAGTAAGTAAATGAACTTAAGAGAGATACTGACACCGATTCTGGATAGATTCCCGATGGTTGAGCGCCCGAGTTGGCATGTCCATTTCAAGACCAAGCTGGGATGGACTCTGGGCATACTTATACTCTATTTTGTACTTGGTAATGTGCCCCTTTTTGGGCTTTCTCCAGAATCATTGGACCTTTTTGGACGATGGCGCACTATATTCGCAGGTACGCGATATTCATTGACTGCACTGGGTATAATGCCGATTGTAGATGCGTCAATCATTCTGCAGCTACTCGTAGGTGCCGGGATACTTAAACTGGACTTGAGTAACTCCAGCGACCAGGCATTCTACCAGAACATCCAGAAGATTCTCGTTGTGGTATTCGCACTCTTCATGAGTCTGGTCTATGTAATGGGCTTCTATATGCCTGATGCTGGGATAGCCTCAAAACTCGGTGTATCTCTTCAAATTGTCTCTATACTGTTGTTCATTCAGGTATTTCTCGGTGGGATGCTCATATATTTCATGGATGAGGTGGTATCGAAGTGGGGTATAGGGTCCGGTGTCTCGCTCTTCATCCTCGCTGGCGTATCGCAGCAGGTAATTACCGGGCTCGTTAATTGGCAACCCGACCAGTATGGGCTGCCAGTTGGTGTAATTCCCAGGTGGTTCCAGTTACTCTGGCCCGGCTCGCCACTGCATGTGGAAGTGTATGAGATACTTGAAGGAGGTGTTACATTCCTATTTCAACATCACCTGATCGCCCTCATATCTACTATCGCGGTGTTCTTCATTGTTGTCTATCTCGAGAGCACGCGCCTGGAGATACCGCTGGCACATTCGATGGCGCGAGGAGCCCGTGGTAAGTTCCCTATCAAGCTATTATATGCAAGCGTACTACCAATGATCCTCGTGAGAGCGCTGCAAATGAGTATTCAGGGTTTCGGGCGAGCACTCTCAATGCATGGGATTACTGTATTCGGTACGTATAATGAATGGGGCAATGCGGTATCTGGTTTGATGTATTATCTGAGTCCGATTTATGGACCCTGGGATTGGTTCCCCACTCTCATGTCAACACCACATGCGGGCTGGCAAATAGCCCTGCGCCTTGGTATTGACCTGGTTTTTATGGTAGCAGGGGGTGCGATATTTGCACTGTTCTGGATAAATACCACAGGTATGGGTGCTAAAGATGTTGCACAGCAGATACATCGCTCTGGGTTGCAAATACCCGGGCATCGCAGGAATCCCGCAACGATAGAGCGAATGATGGAGGGTTATATACCACGAATAGCGATAATGGGTGGTGCACTTCTTGGTGGACTGTGTGTGCTGGCAAATATATTTGGTACACTTGGTCAAGCTTCCGGCACCGGGTTATTACTGGCTGTGAGTATTGCTTATAACCTTTATGAACAAGTGGCATCGGAGCAGATGATGGAGATGTACCCGGCGATACGAAGGTTCTTTGGTGAGGAATGAAGAAACTGCAATTATTCTATGACAGCAGGAGCAGAGGTGTGGTGTCAGAAGTGATAGAAGCGCTTGAAGCTGTATTCATGATAGAACCCGGAGATGAGGCGATTGTAAAGGATGCTGACAGGGATGCTTATGATAGGAACAGGATGCAATACAACGCCTCGATTCTACTCAATTCTATTACCACCACTTGGAGGGCCAAGGCTAAGACTAAGACTAAGACTGCCAGTTCTTTCTATTTGTGGATAGTGAGCGAAGACATATTTGTACGTGGCATGAATTTTGTATTTGGGGTTGCAAAGCCGGGTAAAGGGGCGGTTCTATCTACATGCAGGCTTGATTCACTCAATATGATAAAGAAGGAAGCGATACACGAGATGGGGCACGTATTCGGGCTGCAGCACTGCTCCAATAAATGTGTGATGCAATTCTCAAATTCGGTATATGAAGCGAAGAAGAAGCCAGCAGAACTCTGTGATAAATGCAAACACATGCTTAAATCTCATGTTCATGCTCAGAGTCATGCTCGAGATCGAGACTGTCCTTAGTCCTTAAATTACATGATTTGCATAATTAGAGCGATATAGAGAGATATAAGGCATCCGTGCTGTTGGTGGAGAATAGAAAATAGAATAAAGAATACAAGAGCAAGAGGATACTCAGGTGAATAATAAATTATCAAAAAAGGGCACTTATGGTGCCCTATCGCGGAATAAGGAAACGAAGGGCGTGGAGACATTACTTGGCGACCCCAAAAGAGCCATTATCAAACTGTCATTACCCATGATCGCGGCTATGTCCGTACAAACAATCTACAATCTTGTTGATGCGATTTGGGTTTCGGGTATTGGTGCTGATGCACTCGCGGCAATTGGTTTCGTCTATCCCTTCTTCTTCCTCGCTATGGGGCTCTCTAATGGGTTGGGTGTAGGTGCAGGGTCTGCCATATCCCGCAGGATTGGTGCTCGTGATAAGCCGGGTGCAGACAATGTAGCAGTTCATACAATCGTTATAATGCTGTTATTCGCAGTTGCCTTTACCATACCGTTTTTCGTTCTTGCTCACGACATATTCGCTCTGATAGGCGCGGGTAAGACCACAGGTATGACAGTAGCTTATGGCAGGGTTATCTTTGCCGGTAGTATTTTCATATTTTTCACTAACGTTGCGAATTCAATACTACGGAGTGAAGGAGATGCCAGGCGAGCCATGTATGCCATGGCACTCGGTGCTGGTCTGAATATCGTATTGGACCCGATTTTTATCTACTACTTTGGTCTCGGTGTTGCAGGCGCTGCATGGGCTACGCTCATATCCTTGGCTGTTTCATCCATTATCATGCTAAACTGGTTTCTATTCAAAAGAGATACCTATGTATCGTTCTCATTCAGCGATTTCAAATGGAGCAAGGAGATTATTATGGACATCTTCAGAGTTGGTCTGCCATCTTCAGTGATGATGATTTCCATGTCTTTCATGATGTTGATAATGAACGCTATAATAGTAATGGTGGGTAACACCGACGGCGTGGCAATCTACTCCACCGGATGGCGTGTGGTAAGCATAGCAGTCCTGCCGACGATGGGTATCGCTACTGCTCTTGTCCCGGTAAGTGGAGCTGCTTTTGGTGCACGCTCATTTGAGAAGGTAAGTATTGCTCATCTCTATGCAGTGAAGCTCGGGTTTTTGATGGAGACAGTTATAGCGGTGGCAACCTTCATTTTCGCACCTCAGATAGCTGCGGTATTTACACACGCTGAGGAGGCGGCACGTATCGCACCTGGCTTGACGACTTTCCTCAGGATTATCAGTTTTTACCATCCAACCATATCATTTGGCATGCTATCTTCTTCGCTTTTTCAAGGTACAGGGAAAGGGATGAACGCACTGATTGTCACGATTTTGCGAACACTTATACTAACTCCTCTATTTACAGTAGTATTTGGTTTCAGCCTTGGATTGGGCTTGGTGGGAATCTGGTGGGGGCTGGTTGCAGCGAACACCGCTGGTGTAGCAGTAGCATTCTCATGGGCTCGGCTGTATATACGGAAGCTGATGAAAACGGCGATGCATTAAAATTAAAATAAATAAAATAAAAAATATTTGCTCATTCCCGCTTTTCTTCGTCATATCATATTTATAATTACGCAAAAAGTTTATTATATGAGGAAAGAGGCAAGAAGATGAGATTGAGAATTGTGTATGATAATGAAGCGAAGGAGGGTTTAGAGCGTGATTGGGGCTTTTCATGTCTGATAGAATCTGCAGATAGAAGGCTTCTGTTCGATACCGGCGCTTCAGAAGCGATACTATCGCGTAACATGGAGAAGCTGGGAATACAGAGAGAGGAGATTGAGATTATTGCGCTCTCACATGAACATTGGGACCATATTGGTGGTCTGAGTGCGGTATTGCATCCCGATGCGATGGTGTACCTGCCTGCTTCTTTCACAGCGGCAACGAAGAAGAGGATTAAACGAAACGCAGCAGGCATAATTGAAGTATCTGGACCCGCGGACATCATTCCCGGCGTTCATACAACAGGAGAGCTTGGTGTTGGGATAAAGGAGCAGTCACTGGTTCTTGATACAGGAGTGGGCGAGCTGGTTTTAACAGGCTGTGCACATCCAGGTCTGGACGTTATTATGGATTCTGCACACCAATTCGGTAAGTTAGGAGGAGTGATGGGCGGTTTTCATGGTTTTGACCATCTCGAGATTCTGAGCGGGCTGAAGATTATCATACCATGCCATTGCACCACACATAAGAGAGAGATAATGGATATGTATCCCGAAGAGGCGAAGAAGTGCGAAGCTGGTAAGATGATAGAGATTTAGTTTTTGTTCTTAGTTTAATTCAGCCAGTCAGTCAGCCGCCAATCTATTCTTGCCCCGCAGGAACACCGTTGGTATCCCTTCCTGATGCAATCTGCGTCTCAATTCCGCATCGTTTGTGAGAACCGCGGCATCCTGCATCTTCGCCACCCTTATGATCTCGCTATCCGTATCACTATCCGCACTCCTATCCTTTCGCTCTATGAACACCCTGCTACCGCTATTCGCAAGATGTCGGAGCACCAGTTGATGACCGATCTGAGCAGCCTTCTTCGTCCTCCCTTTTTCTTCGCTCTTGCTCAGTGCCTCCAGCTCCTTTATTACCGCTTCTGGTATGATTATCTCCAGATAGCCCATATCTTTAAGTTCCTCATAGATATCAATCCTGAACGTTCCCGGAATGAGTAGCGCATTTGTATCCACTATCACCCTCTTCTTACGCACTTCTTATATTCACTCACCCTTGAATTCCGGCTTCCGTTTCTCTAAGAACGCTTGCATCCCCTCCTTTGCATCACCGCTCGCAACTGCGGAACCGAAACATTCCGCTTCATAACTCAATGCCCGCTCCAGGCTCATCTCCAGCCCGTTATTCACTGCGAGCTTCAATATTCCGAGAGTGAGCGCGCTCTTCGTCTTCAACTCGTTAACCAGAGCGTCAACAGCAGCATCAAGCTCTCTTGCAGGCACAATTCTGTTCACAAGTCCCAATCGCAGTGCCTCCTCTGCTTCTATCTGCTCGCCAGTCATGAGCATCTCCATCGCTTTTGGCTTGCCTATCAACCGCGTCAGACGTTGTGTACCACCACCACCCGGTATAATTCCCAGATTCACCTCCGGCTGCCCGAATACTGAGTTATCTGATGCTATTCGGAAGTCACATGCCATTGCAAGCTCCAGACCTCCACCCAGACAGAACCCATTTATGCGTGCTATTATCGGCTTCCTGAGTCGTTCCATGTAGTTCGTGATGTTCTGAAACCACAATGACCAGTCTCTTGCCTCAATGTGGCTCTTATCTTTTACCTCCTTAACGTCCGCACCTGCACAGAAGGCTCTGTTGCCCGCACCGGTTATTACAATTGCCCGTACCATGACATCAGATTCTGCATCCTCCAGTGCAGCCCTTAACTTCTCCAATAATGCGGTATTCAATGAATTAAGAGCTTTCTCACGATTCAGCGTTATCATCGCCACGCCCTCACGCCTGGTGTATAGCACCTCTTCTTCCATCTTCACATCGTACTCTTTATGCCCAGCAGTTTCCTTATCACAGCCGTTAAAGGGAGTGAACACACCATATACCATAGCAGCCAGTAAGGTATTCCGAATATAACGATATGTGTGAGGTTCTTTGTGCCTATAAGGGGGAAGATCACCACCTCACTCGGAGCATATTCCCACATCCAGAAGAATATCGGAAGAGTGATGATAATAATATAAGCCATCGGCTTGAATTGCTGCCGCATCAACTCACCGGAAAATCGCGCCTGCTCACTCATCACCTCTGCACGCTTCTTCTCTATTCGCTTTAGCTTGTGCCTGTTGTTCTCTTGCTTCGCCTCTATATACTCTTTCTGTAGCTCCTTTAACTGCTTTTGAAACTCCTTCGACTTCGCCATCAACTCCCAATTTGTTGTGTATTTCTGGATTATCGAGGTGTATATGCCGGTGAGAACTGCCAGAATTAAGACAGTGATCAGGAAATTGCCGGTGAAAGATGCGAGAGGGGCAAGAACTACATTCAAGATTGAGCTTATCTCTTTACGATACAGCATCGAGCCTAACATAACAAAGAGAGCGAGACCCATAACCGCTCCTTCTATAAGGCTCTTCAACAATTCCTTCTTCTTTCCCGCTTCGAGTACCATACTCTTATCTTCTTTTATCTTCAATATCCAATGATGTTTTTAAGTAATTAATTCTTATTATGTGGTATAAGCTCCCGTAACACACTGGCAATTGTGCTGTGCATGACAAAATCACGCTTCAATCGCTCCTCTATTCGCCTCATTGCATATCTATCTTCCACAAACTCTATGTTATCATAAACGACCTCTCTCAATACGAGACCAAAAGGAGGCGCTGGTTCTATACTATCCTTTAACTGCAATTCCAGTAGCGCTTCTAACCAGCTCTCATCCCTATCGCCCCTGGCTACCATGCACAAAGCCGATACGATCTTCCTCACCATCTTGCGGAGAAAACCGTTCGCTTCCACATCAATAACGATAAAAGAACCGTTACTCATGAGCTCTATTCGCTTTATCTCCCTGATATGTGATTCCGCTTCATGCCCCTGTGCGAAGTTATAGAAATTATGTCTACCAATAAGTAGTTCTGATGCCTCCTTCATTCGCGATACATCCAGTTCTGGCTCTGAGAATAGGAAATACCGGTATTTTCTTGATTTTGCATCCCTGCGCGCATTGAATCCCGGATAGGGTCTTGCAATTGCATAGACCCAGATATCGTCCGGCAGCATGCTGTTTATCATACGAGGAGTCACTTCCTTAGCGGTATCAAAGGATATTACCTGCGCAAGAGCGTGAACACCTTTATCTGTTCTACCAGCAGCGGAGTAGTTTGCTGATTGCCGTGATTCGAATCCAAATAGTCCAAGCCGTGTAAAAGCTCTGAAGAGCATCCCTTCTATCGTCGGCAATTCCGGTTCAGGCTGAATCTGGAAACCGTGATAATTGGTTCCAAGATAACCTATCTTGAGTGCTATCCTCTCTCCTGACATCTCCTTCCTCATCCTGTTCCTGTATCAGGTAGAGATTACCGCGATATACCACTTCGTCATACTCTTTATGCCCCAGAACGCGTTCGATGTCACTGGTATGAAGCCCCTTTATCTTCTCTATCTCCACAGAGGAGTAATTGGTTATGCCACGAGCAAATTCGATGTTATGAGAATCAATGATACTAACGGTGTCACCGGGCATGAAGACTCCTTCTACCCCGATGATGCCTGATGGTAACAGACTACTACCCTTAGCGACTAAAGCAGCTTTTGCTCCTTCGTCCACCTTTATTCTACCCCTCGGCGGCGATACAAACCGAATCCAGTGCTCTCTGTCATTCATCCTGTCGCTTTTACGCGGTAAGAACCGTGTTCCAACCGGCTCACCCTCTACAATGCGCAGCAGGATGTCCTCTTCAGCACCATTCGCAATGACAACAGGAATACCCGCATTCATTGCGAGCTTTGCCGCCTGTATTTTTGTCCTCATGCCTCCAACACTACTCGTCTTCGTCTTCTCACCGGTATCTGCAATTCGTTCAATCTCGGGTGTTATATCACGCACAACCGGGATGAGCTCCGCTCTCTCACTCCTACGCGGGTCTCGAGTGAACAAGCCATCAGTATCAGTAAGGATAATAAGCAGGTCGGCTTCGAGGTTGCTTGCTACAAGAGCCGATAGGTTATCATTGTCCCCTACCTTAATCTCATCTACTGCTGTGGTATCATTCTCATTTACTATCGGGATCACACCCGATTTGAGCAATGTGAGTAAAGTGTTTCTCAGATTGAGATACCTCTGACGACTGAGGAAATCGGCGTGTGTTAACAGAAGTTGCGCAATTGTCTGACCATAAGCAGAGAAATACCGGTCATAGGTGCTCATCAGAATGCTCTGTCCAACAGCAGCAGTAGCCTGTAAGAGCTTGATATCTCGGGGTCTCTGCTTCAGGTTTAATTTCCCTATGCCTGCACCGATCGCACCTGATGAGACCAGGATGACCTCTTTCCCCCGTCTCCTCAGTTCTACTATCTCTCGCGCAAGCTTCTTCACCTTATCAGGCGCAAGTCGGTGGTTATCATCCGTGAGGGTGCTTGTACCCACCTTTATTACAATCCGCTTTGCCTTTGCTACTGCTATATCCTCATCCATGCAATAAATCAATAAATAAATAAATCAGTTAAGAAGTTAAGATCGTATAACTTTTATTTCTCTGGTGCAAAATATATATCGAATGATGAGGAAACTTAAATTGTGTGTGTTAGCGTTACTCTTCATTGTAATCGTAAACCTCGCTGTAACTACATGTATGGGTATGAGCGATGAGAACAGTGAGGTGATACCACCGAATCCAACGGGTTTCATCGGCTCCTGGCATCCAGCACCGGAATGTGTGCAATGCCATGTCTCACTCCTCCCTGAGAGCAGATTGCGCTCAATGGTCAGCTCCTGTGTGTGTCATGGGAAAGAATACGTGACCGGTGGAGCGATAGACAATGAAAAAATCAGAACCAGGGCACACGGCATACAAGCATGTATTGACTGTCATATAGGAACGGGAATAGCAAAAGCTGGGGAGATATCCGCTAATGAAATCCATCGTGTGCACATAAATGTGGATTGCGGGGGATGTCATGGAGCGGGTAAGAACTTGAGGATGCCAGAAAGTGGTGATTGCAACTCCTGCCATCAGGGTGGCGTTCATTTTATCCATGGTAACAGAACAGGGGAGTTATGCGTCGCCTGCCATGGCTCCTTTGGCATAAAATATAAGGGGGAGGGCTATCAGATGAAGGAGGGTGTGCCAGTAATAAAGAGCGAAGAAGAGAAGAGATATCCCACCATCTTAAATATGTTAAAAGCACTATTGAGGTTTATAGAGGGAGGAAGAGAGTAATGAGGTTGCCCAGCGTCAATGTCATCGTCACCATCGTCGTTGTGGCGGTTGTAGGTCTCGCTCTATACTCCATGGTGAGTATGGGGCAGGTACCGGTAATAAAAGTCCAGGCAGTGGTTACAGTGACCGATGACAGACCAGCGGTAAGAATAGTGGAGATGAAGCAGGAGAAGATGAATCCTTTACAAAGTCCAAAGGGTAATTCCGGTGTGTTTTTCCCGGCTGTTGAGGCTAAAGCGATAGTAAACAGAGCTAAGATGAGCTATTGGGCTGCCCAGAGCTATCATGGTAACGGTACCTATAATTTCACCATTGGGTTCCCCCGGGATGTCGTGCTGAAAAAAGGCGATAGGGTGATGATGATTGTACGTGTGGTGAATGAGAAGGGCAGAACATTGGCACAGGCTGAGAAGGAACAGGAGGTGAATTGACGGAGGATGGGGTATAACAGATGGATATAGGAGATGCACTCATAATACTGGCTGCCGTTCTGCTTTTATTCGATCTGAGTTTGCTAATGCGGGCTGGCACGAGGAAGAGGTTTGAAGCTGCTTTTCTCGCTTCTTCGCTCGCATGCGTGCTGGTAGTCGCTGCATACTTCAGACTAACTATGGCTTTTATACATGATGCTTTCTGGCTGGAAGAGGTCTACACTTACAGCTCTTCCAGTCTCGCTCTACCTTACAAGATCGGTGATCCGTGGATAGGCAGTAGCGGGTCAATGCTCTTCATCGCCTTCATATTCTCTATTATATACTTTATATATCGCATAAGAGTCTTGGGACGAGAGCGCAGGTTCAACATAGCTGCATCCAGAATACTGGACATCTTTCTCTTCTTTATCCTTGTTCTCACAATATTGAAGAGCCCTTTTGAGCTTCTACCCATGAACCCTCCCGATGGTGCAGGACTCAATCCACTGCTTCAAACGTTCTGGGTACTTGTGCATCCTCCGGTAGTCTTTATTGGCTATGTATTAGTATTCTTCGCATGCGCTTTCATGCTTGCGGGGCTGGCAACAGGCGAGAGAGAAGGCGAAGAAGAGCTAAACAGCATTATTCTATATTCAGCGTGGCTGTTCCTTGCGTTTGGAATAGCACTTGGAGGGTGGTGGTCTTACGAAGTCCTCGGCTGGGGTGGCTATTGGGCATGGGACCCTGTGGAGACTGCCTCTTTAGTCCCCTGGCTTGCTCTTACTGCATACTTCCACCTGCCAGGAAAAAGTAAAGATATGATGAGAGAGCTCACACTTATGATTACCTTCTTCATGGTCATCTTTGCCACTGCACTTACCCGTGGCGGACTCTTAGAATCGGTTCATGCATTCGGGAAATCGCCTGTTGGACCCGCACTTTTGATATTCGCACTTGGAGTCGTCCTTTACTTCTTCTATCTCGCATTGAGGACAGGGACAGAGAGAGCCAGACCCATTTACAGTCCGGAAGTTGATATCTCGTTACTGAGTTCCATCTCTCTATTCGTGGCGTTCTGGTCGTTGATGTTCCTCATGATTATATGTTTCCTGGGTGACCTTGCACCGATAATAGGGGGTGCATTGGGTGGTGCACCAATGAGTACAACCCCGGAATTCTATAATAGATGGTGCTACCCTTTCACACTCGTATTCGTCGCTGCATTGATGGGCTGCAGTATGAGCATGAAGGTAAAGAGATTTATATGGTCAATCGCCTCAATAGCAGCGATTGGCGTGATTTTGGTACTGCTTCGTGTTCCAACGCCGAACTGGATGGCTAACTTTGGACTGCCTCTACTGCTCGCCGCAGGATTTGCCATCGCTTATTATCTCGGATCCGCTCTGTGCACTAAGGGGGGGAGGCAATCTCCATATATATGGGGCAAGGCGCTAATCCATATCGCCATCATTATTATATTAATAGGCGTATTCGTCAGCTCCACCGCGCAGACAGAGAGCAGGGGCATAATTGCAAAGCCCAACTCGACTGTTGATGCGCTCGATGCGAAGATAACCTTGGGGACTCCCACGATATATCCGGGCAGAGGGCATGTTTACGCCAGTACCGGGCATTTCTTTACCATGCCTGAATACTCGAGTCTGGCTCTTGACGTCTCTATCGTTGATGGCACTACTGTATACACTAACAAAAGTCTAAGGATGTATTATTATACAAACTATGGTATTCTGTCCAAACCACTGATCATCTCCACGTTGCGAGGCGACCTCTATATCTTTATGGAGCACACGAACTCCAGCTATAACTCGCTATTCTATGCGCTCATGGGAGAGAAGCGGCAGCCAGCGGATTTCAGGATAAAAGTGAAGCGGGTACCACTAATATGGCTCGTATGGTCTGGCGTGATATTGCTGGCAGCAGGTATGGTCATTCTGATATGCAATGAAGCGCATAAAAGCAGGTAGGTAGAATGAAAAGAAAGAATATCCGGAGAAATTAAATTAAGGATTAAGGATGTTTCTCCGGTGGGTGACACGCTTTGCAGGTCTCTTCCTTTACCGTTACATCATGCTCGTTATGACATGCTACACATTCGTGGTCTTCTAAATCAGGACTCCAGTATCCCTGGTAGAGAGCGACCTTATGTTCGGTGTGTGCAATCGTGGAGTGACATTTAAAGCACGAGATACCGGGGTCTGCAATCTCTGCTAATGGTTTATAATTGGTGCTATGACATCTCATACAATACTCATTCTTTGGAAGAGAAGCACTTGTGGGTGGCTCACTCTCCAGTTTCTCTGCCATTTCCGCTGTGGTCTCATCTAAACTCTTGCCCGCCTTCAGACCTTCGCTTATACCCTCAAGATGGTTGGTCATCTCTTTCATATACAGAAACATCTCTGGCTCCGTACTCTCATGGCATTCGTGACAGTCTACCCCCGCATGAGGCGAATCCTGCAATGAATCATAAAATGGTTGCATCTCATGACAGTTCTTGGCACAGCTTTCCGGTTTCGTCATCTCTTGCATCATTGTAGGTATCACTACCGCCGCACCAACAATAACAACAATGGTAACCAGAACAACCACCGAAATAATTATCTTTTCACCTTTCTCCATTTCCAGCCCTCCTAACAGATATATCCTTCCACATTTCCATTACTCAGTATCTGATTCTCAGAAATGATATATAAATTTTTCGATTTTTTCCTACTCTTCTCCATCATATGTCTGGTCTGTTACCTCCTTAAAATCTCCTTTACCTCTTCCATCTTCGCTTCTGTCTTAAATCCTGTATCAGAGAAATGTGTCCTGCTCGCTCTAAAACCACTATCATTCAATCTCTCAATCAGGAAGTGGATAGAAGGCGGAGATATCTTCAAAGCCTTGCATATCTCGTGATAGTCATAATAGAATGGTATGTCCAGTTCATTCATGCATGTAGCGACGATTTTCTGCGCTTCTCGCTTCTTTCCCAGTTGTCTCACTCTTAACTCTTCATATACATGTTTGCAAAAGCTATTATCCTTTATCGGACTCAAATACAGGGGTCCTGCAATCCTGATTTTAGCACCACAGACCTCGCATCTCGTGCTCATATTCATATCCTGCAGTTCAGAGCAATGAATAGCATATCTGCTACCGCAGGAGAAGCAATGAAGAATGAAGCCAAGTCTCTTCATGCACTCATCTGCTCGCTTTGCACCTCTTTCCACTCTTGCTATGAGCCTCACGAAATGGCTCCACGAATAGCACAGCAGCGGCTGTATTGCCCTGTCATGTCTGCACAGGTCCCTCGTTACTCGCCCCAGCAGGATACGTGTTGCCATCTCCTTATGATATTCGGTATTCAGCGGTTTTGCGGCATACTTCCTCAAACCCCCGGTATGAGCGCCACATAAAGGCGCTGTATCTGTTGCAGTGACCATAATCAACTTCTTCACCGATTGTGATAGCGAATCGAGATAAGGGACTGGCGAGCCAAAAGGGTCTATATCTACGATATCATACCTGCACCTGTTGCGGTGCAGAAGCACATTTGCATCCTCGTTATATATACTCGTTCTTTCCTCTATCCCGTTCAGCTTCACATTGCGATTGATCACCTCGTAAGCCCCTCTACTCAGGTCATTTAGCACCACCTGCAGCCCGAGTTCGTTCGCCACCCTGACACCGCGCACACCAGTGCCTGCAAGTGCATCCACATACACCATTGTGCTGGAGCTGGAGTTAGACTTAGACTTAGACTTAGAATGATGAGTGAAAGCAGCTAATGCGGCTATATCTATATCCCGGCAGAGTTCCATTCTGGGATTATAAAAAAGTGCCCTCTTAGCTCGCTTCGGCACCAGTACTCTCGTGCTCCCCTCTACTCGTTCTATAAGCTTATAGCTCATACATTCCATTCTTACCTTATAAAAGAGACTTGCATACCAGATAAAGCGTAAATGAGGGATAGGGATAACAAATGAGTAGATTCTATGAGGTGAAGAAGCGGGATGGTGCAGCGAGAATAGGGCGGCTACTATTAAAAGGAAGGAGTAAGGAGATGCAAACGCCACTTTTACTCAATATAGAGTCGCTGAGCAGTGGCGGAGAAGAGAAGATGGAGGTGATAGGTGTAGAATCCCCGCTATTCACAGAGTTGAGCAAAGAAGAGACATGGAACGGTCCGCGCGGCACGGTCCTCCTGCCTGAGGTACATCCACTGCTCGCAAAGCTAAAAGAAGCATCCCCGCTATTCGTTGATTTCTTCGTACTCGCCTTCGCTTCTTCCATGCTCCACACGCCCGAGGATTTCGTTCGCGGGGTTATAGATGCACGGCGGGCGATATCACCAGATGTGGCGTTATGGGTGCCCGCGATAGCAACGGTGGAGAATGCCGCACTTCTTGCCTATATGGGTGTGGATATAATAGATGATACGAACGCGGTGATGAGTGGTTATGCGGGTATTTATCAACTGGAGGAATGCGAGTTAATAGTGAATGATATGGTGGATTTACCATGCACCTGCGCCGTTTGCTCTTCCCTGAGTATAGAAGAGTTGAGAGCGCGAAGTGTTAAGGAGCGAGCGGAACTGCTTGCAAAGCATAATAGACTGATATTAGAACGGGAAGTGAAGAAGATAAGGGAATATATAAAGTTAGGCATCCTGCGCGAGTATGTTGAGATGCGCGTGAGGTCGTCCACGTTTTTAACAGCCGTATTACGATTTTTGGATGCCGAGAGTGAATATTTTGAAAGAAGGATACCTGTTGCCCGTAAACATGTCATGAAGGTGAACACAATGGAGTCGTTACGGCGAATAGAAGTGAAGAGATTTGCAAGTCGTGTTCTGGATAGATACAGACCACCCGCGAGTCGGGTACTGGTGATTCTGCCATGTTCTGCTAAGAAACCCTATTCTGCGTCGCAATCGCATAGGAAGTTCATTACTGCAATTGGGGATTACAGGGGCAACATTCACGAGCTGATCTTAACCTCACCACTTGGCGCTGTTCCGAGAGAATTAGAACTTGTCTATCCCGCTGCGTTTTATGACATACCCGTGACAGGGTACTGGGATGCGGAGGAGCGTGCGTGGGTGACTTCCTGTCTCCGTGCCTACCTTGATAGAAATCGTGGTAATTACGACATGGTTGTTGCACATCTCAGGGGTGCATATAAAGAGATATGCGCAACAGTGGCAGAAGAACTGGGCATGGGGGTCATATTCACATGCGAGGAGAACGAGAAGGAGTACACAAAAGAGGCTCTCGAACGCTTGAGAAGTTGTATAGCAGCGCTCTGTGGTGCGAAAAAGAAACTATCCAAACTTGAGATGGGCACAAGGATATTTAAGGCGATGGCTGATTACCAGTTTGGGCTCGGCACTGGTGAGGAGCTTGTGAAAGGAGAACTGACACTGAAAGGGAAATACCCCTGTTTCAGGCTCATATCAACTGAGGGTGTCCTTGCACGCATTGCACCCGAATATGGACTCATAACCCTCACAACAAAAGGTGCACGGAGAATCGGGAAATTTACCCCTTATATAGTGGAAATAGGCGATTTTGTACCAAAGGGTTCAATACTGGCACCCGGGGTCCTGAATGCCGGTGAAGAGATAAGGGAGAATGACGAAGTTATATTTCGCGGTGATAAAGCATTTGGAGTGGGCAGAGCGAAAATGAGCGGCTGGGAGATGGTGGAGTCAGAAAGAGGAGTGGCAGTAAATGTAAGAGAAGTAGAAGTGGAATCCATGCCTGGCTGCTAAAAACCGTAGATTATGATCGAATTATATATGAAATAAATCCCGACCAGCACCAGAATAACTCCCGAAAGCCTCTTTATTGCTATACTGTATTTGAGGAACGGTTTCATTGAGAAATGAGTGGTATACGCAATTACGAGCAAAGGCAACCCCAGTCCAAGCGAATAGATGACCAGAAGAAAGGCGCCGTAGAGTATATCGCCTTCAACCGCTACCATTGTGAGTATAGTACCAAGTATGGGACCAATGCAAGGTGTCCAGACGATACCGAGCGAAAAACCGAGTAATAGCCCCCCTGCTGTTCCATGCACGTGGTTAATGGAGAACCCTGTGCTTGTGGTGCCTTTCCTGGGTATGATTGTGTGTATCTTCTGCTCTAATAACTCGAATATCATACACAAACCGAGAAATATAATCAGAAGACCACCTATAATCTGCAACACCAATTTATATCGCTGGAATATCGAGCCAAAGATAGATGCCAGTACACCCATAAGCGCAAATGAGATAGAGAGTCCAATAGCCACAGTTAGAGGCGTAATTTTACTCGTTCTGGTCGAATATGCCGCAATGAGTGGAACGAGCGGGAGTATACAGGGTGATAGAACGCTTAATATCCCAAAACCGAAAGCGATGAGGGGAAGTGGTAACGTTACCATTGCAGCCCCTCCTGATAGATAACACTCATTTCACTCCCTCTTAACTTTTAAAGGATATAGAAAGGATATAGTACAGGTATATATAAACCATCATTCCAACTATGATTTATTGAACATATAGTGAGAGAGGGGGGCTACAAATGAAGATTCAGATCTCCAGATTCCTGGTAGAATCCCTGTTATCAATCTGTCCTTCTTATACTCGCTCCTACCACCGCCGAGCTTTTCTTGCATCTTTTTAAAATAAAAAGGTCAAGAAGTTAAGGGAGGAGTATAGATACATGTCGTTGCAACTACCGGATGTGCAGGCAAGCAGTCCTGACATAAGGATAAATCTGACGCGAGTTGGAGTGAAGAATGTAAAGAAACTGGTGGAGGTGGCAAGAGCAGGAGGCAAAAGACCCGTTATCCTCATCTCAGACTTCTATATCTTCGTTGACCTTCCAAGTGATATAAAGGGTGCGAACCTATCGAGGAACTTTGAAGCGATGTATGAAGTGCTGGAAGAGGCGGTTAACACGCCGATATATGAGGTTGAGGAGCTGTGCAGCGAGGTAGCAAAGCGGCTACTACTACTTCATGAGTACGCTACCACAGCGGAAGTAGGCATGAAGAGTGAATATATGTTAAAGAGGAAGACGCCGAAGATGAAAATCTCTTGTCAGGAGCCTGCGATTATCCATGCAGAAGCGAGAGCATATCGCACTCAGTCAAAGGTGCAAATAAAGAAGATAATAGGCGCGGAGGTAGCAGGAGTGACAACCTGCCCATGCGCACAGGAATTGATAAAGGAGCAAGCGGTGGAGGAGTTGAGAAAGCTGGGAATGGGCGAAGAGAAAATAGAGACTTTTCTGCGTATGGTTCCGATGCCAACGCATAACCAGAGAGGGAAGGGAATAATCATGATAGAGGTGGAAGATGATATTAAAGTACCAATGGATAAGATAATAAGGATAATAGAGCGTTCGATGAGTGCAAAGACGTATGAGATACTGAAACGCCCGGATGAGGCGAAGGTGGTAGAGATAGCGCATAAGAAGCCAATGTTCGTTGAAGATTGTGTTCGTGAGATGGCGAAGCGAGTGGTAGAGAGTTTTACTGAGCTTCCTGACGATTCTATCATCACGATAAGGCAGATAAACGAGGAGAGCATCCACCAGCATGACGCGGTTGCGGAGCGTGTCGCTTCGATGGGCGATCTGCGCAGAGAGCTGGCGGTGGGCGATGGATATAAGTGAAAAATGAAGAGCCGGGGTGGCCTAGTTGGTTAGGGCGCGGCACTCATAATGCCGAAGTCGCGGGTTCGAACCCCGCCCCCGGCATTGCGTTTCATAATTATGATTATGACGATAACCATAGTTGGTACCGCGATCTGGCTTATGCTCCCTGCATATATAACGAATGCAAGTGCAGCGTTCTTCGGTGGCAAGATACCGATAGACAGGGGCGTTCATCTGGGTAGAAACCGGCTGCTTGGCGACGGTAAGACTTTTGAGGGGCTGATCAAAGGCTGCTCTGCGGGCTTCCTCTGCGGCTTGCTCCAACATCTTTATAACGGCTCTTTTGGCTCTTTCCCATACTTCATTATTGTATTGCTGGCTCTATCCGCAGGTGCAATGCTCGGTGATATAATGGGTAGCTTTGTGAAGAGGCGACTGGGACTGAGAAGAGGTGCTCCTCTACCCGTGGTGGACCAGCTGGACTTTGTAGGTGGGGCATGGTTGCTTCTATTTCTTGTCGCCCGTGACTGGTTCTCCTCCAACTTCTCTGCTGATGTGATGGTCGTGGTCATCCTTATTACGCCCCTGCTGCATCTGCTCACGAATTTCGCAGGCTTCAAACTGGGCATGAAAGAAGTGCCCTGGTGATTGGTGATTGGCAGGTAAAAACCGAAAAGCATTTATATGATTTCGCCTATGAACTGGATTATACACTTATAAGTAGGAAGTAGGGAAATAGGCTAAATAATCGGCTATGATAGGATAAGAGGGTAGGATAGAGTAGAGTACGAGGGTGGAAGGAATGATCGAACAATTTCCAATACTGGTAGTTGCGGTATCGCTGATCTCTGCATATACCATACTGGTTGCAGGCTGGCTGAACAGGAAGAGCAGCTGTTTCATATCCATTGCAACCATTACTTTCCAGTTGATATTGGCTCTCTTCATCCTGTACCATGTCCTGACACGGGGAACGATACATTACTGGCTGGGTGGATGGGCACCTCCATGGGGTATCGAGTATGTGGTAGATGTATTGAATGCATACGTGTTGCTTATACTTCTATTTGCATCCCTACTGATTGCGATATATTCCTGGCGTAGTGTACAGAGTGAATTGCCAGCAAAGAAGACAGTCTCATTTTATGTCTTATTCCAGCTCCTCATTACCGGGCTGTGTGGTATAACAGTGACCGGGGATATGTTTAACCTCTATGTATTCCTGGAGATATCCTCCCTGGCGGCATACGCATTGATAGCAGCTGCAGGTGGACGGGCATTGAAAGCGAGCTACAATTATGTCATAATGGGTTCCATAGGTGCCTGTTTCTATCTCCTGGGTGTAGGATTCCTCTATGCAGTGACTGGCTCGTTGAACATGGAAGACCTCATGCGTCTATTACCGCCCCTATACGGTAACAGGATGGTACAGGCTGCATTTGTATTCTTCATCATAGGTATGAGTATAAAGATGGCGCTATTCCCACTCCATCTATGGCAGCCCGATGCATACACGTACGCGCCATCAGCAGTGAGCGCATTTATAGCAGCAACGATGTCACATATCTCCGTCTATGCATTGATCAGAGTTATATTCTCTGTATTCACGCTCGATTTCGTCAAGGCTTATATAGGTATGGATTTAGCAATCTGCTGGGTAGCGGCGATAGGAATAATCGCAGGTTCGGTACTCGCGATAACACAGAACAACTTCAAGCGTATGCTTGCATATTCCAGTGTCTCACAGATAGGCTATATCGTGCTGGGTGTGGGTTTAGCGCCAGCTACCACCTGGGGCTTCTTCGGCGCCGTGGCACACATATTGAACCATACCCTAATGAAGGGCTGTCTGTTCCTCGTAGCCGGCGCGTTCATTTATAAAGCGGGTTTACGAGACATAAGGGAGTTCAGAGGGCTGGGCAAGCGAATGCCATATACAAGTGCGGTCTTCACAATAGCTGCGCTTTCAATGATTGGTGTACCGCCAACAGTAGGGTTCGCAACGAAACTGTTTCTTATGGTAGCGACATTGCAGACATCCAATTATGCATTTGCGGGCGTACTGCTGCTGAACAGTCTGCTTGAACTTGTTTATTTCGGTAGACTGATCGAGCGGATATACCTTCTGCATGAGGAGTCAGAGTCAGAGCTAGATGGAGGTACAAGGGATGAGAAAAAAATCCCCCATAGCATGCTGATACCTATGTTCCTCTTCGCTGCATTATGCATTATTGCTGGGCTCTTCTGGCTTACCAGTCTCGCAACGCCATTGATAGAGCCATTAACGAATTTGTGCACGGGGGTGATGCCGTGATGGTGGAATCACTGATACCGTTATTAGCCATTTTATGCCCGGCTTTTGCTGCTCCCTTGATACTGCTCTTCGGTAAGCATCCGAACATAAGAGAAGGATGGACGATAGCGGCAGGGTTGGTAATGTTCTCGCTTATATTCTCCATGATACATACAGTCTTGAGTGGTGATGTTCTTGATTGCGTTCTATTCCAGACGATATTCAGGGATTCTCTCTCTGGATACTTAAAGATAGGATTTAGAGTGGATGCTTTTGGGCTCATCTTCGCTCTCACCTCCTCTTCTCTCTGGATACTCGTCTCTTTCTATTCTATCGGGTACATGCGTTCATTGCGCGAGCATGCTCAAACTCGATATTTCTTCTCGTTCGCATTTGCTATCCTCGGTGCGATTGGAGTTGCGTTATCAAGGAATTTGATAACGATGTATATATTCTACGAGATACTCACGGTCTCAACTTATCCACTGGTGGCGCATGACCAGACTCCAGAAGCGATAAGTGGGGGACGTAAGTACCTTGCGTATCTGATGACTGCCGGTGTATTCTTTCTATTTGGTGTGATAATGGTCTATGTGCTGACCGGTACTACCGATTTCACAAATGGTGGTATAAAGGCGTTGAGTGCGCTGGCGCCCACGCATAAGTTGATACTGACAGTGTGCTTCTTCTGTTTCCTCTTGGGGTTCATGAAAGCGGCATGGATGCCTTTCCATTCATGGCTGCCTACTGCTATGGTTGCGCCAACGCCCGTGAGTGCGCTACTGCATGCTGTTGCAGTGGTCAAGGCGGGTGTGTTCGGGATTGTCAGGATTGTATGTTACATCTATGGTGTGGACCTGATGAACTCGCTCGGACTCGGGCTGATACTCGCATGTATTGCGGGTTTCACAATGATAGTTGCTAATCTATTCGCAATTGCGCAGGACAACCTGAAGAGAAGGCTGGCGTACTCCACGATAAATCAGCTCTCATATATTATTCTGGGTGCCGCGCTATTGACGCAGGATGGAATTAGAGGAGCGATGATGCATATACCTTTTCACGGATTCATGAAGATTACTCTATTCATGTGTGCGGGTGCGATAATGGTAGCTTCGGGTAAGAAGAACATAAGTGAGATGGCTGGTATAGGTAGAGCAATGCCGATAACGATGCTGGCATTCTCAGTGGGGGCATTGGGTATGTGTGGGCTCCCGCCAGTGGTCGGATTCATAAGTAAGTGGTATCTTTGCTTAGGTGCGTATCAGGCATCACTGACGTATTCACCTGTAATGATAGTATTCTTGTTTACGCTACTGATAGCGTCCCTGCTGGATGTCGTTTATTTCTTCCCGATTATACATACAGCATTCTTCAAGGAGCCAGAGGATGGGGATGGCAAAGAGCCCAAAATGAAGGAGGCACCGATATTCATGCTCGTTCCACTGACGATAACCGCGATATTCTCCATTATCTTCTTCGTAGCTTTTATTCTCAGAGTTGTTGGAATATTCTCACCATATATGGATATATTATCGCTCCACATATACGAGCTTGTGCGAATAGCAGTTGGTAATGTATAAGCTGTAAGCAGGAAAGGGGGATTGCCTCTATCATTTCCGCAAAGCAAATACTGTAAATATAATCAAATCAATGAGGGAGCATTTCGTATTGAAAGAGACCTCTGTATGGATTACTGCAGACGACAGGAAATATATAGAGATAGCGAAGCAGCAGCTAAAGGAACAGAGAAAGGAGCTGGAAAGGTTCATACGGTGGCATCCCTTCTTCCTCGTCACCCTCGAGCCTTATCACTGTCATATTGAAGATAGAGAGGGAGGGAAGATACCAGAGGTGGTGCAGCGGATGATAGAAGCATCCTCAAAGTTCGGTATAGGACCGATGTCCGCAGTTGCAGGTACATTGGCAGAACTGGCAGTGGAAGCTATGCACGATGCTGGTGCCACTCATGCGGTGGTGGACAACGGAGGTGACGTCGCATTGATAAATGATAGAGAGGTGCTTGTTGGTATTTATGCGGGTAACAGCCCATTCTCAAATCGTATTGCACTCAGAATTAGACCGTCATCTTCGCTTATCGGTATATGTACCTCATCGGGGACTGTTGGGCATTCTATAAATTTTGGATACGCTGACGCGGCAACGGTACTGAGCGACAGCGCGTCTCTCTCAGATGCTGCTGCAACTGCACTCAGCAATTCCGTCAGGGGTGATACTCCTCATACCTTGCCTGAGTCCTTTCGTACTATCTCTCATGTACCAGGTATTAAAGGCGCGCTCATAATATACCGTGATGTACTTGCAAAATGGGGTGAGATACCACAACTCATACGACTAAACTATAAAGGCTGAAAAGACTGAAGTTTGGATATGATATTGGTACTAAGTACCCACCCTTACGGGATATACTATACCTCTGAGAGTGGCAATAGCAGAAAGAGCAGCTAAATGGCTCGTCTTTGGGTTCGTTCGTGATGGCACATTCTCTACACGCACCATCAGTTTACCAAATTCCCCTATCACCTCTATCTCGTGTACATTCTCCGTAGCAAATGGATCTGCAACGACCTTCACTTTCGTCGCGTCAGGACCTATACCAGCGATGCTTAAAGAAGCTGCTACATTCACGTTCTCCGGGAAATACCGTACCGCTTCCTTCGCTGGTCCCACAAAAAGAGTCTCTTCGTTCTCTATCTCGCTCAGGTCTATCCCCCGCTCCTTGACATAGACATTACTCTCAAATCCCTGTGGTGGCTTCCTCGTCGTTAACGACACGCTATGGATACCGCCAATAGAACCCGATTTCAAACCATCTATACCTGCAACTGCCCCTGATGGGATATAAACCCTGCAACCCTTTTCTTTTGCAATACCTATAATCTCATCGAATAGCCCCTCATCACATATCAATGCTCCTACGCTCATTATCATCACTTCCTTACCTGCATGCAGTGCTGGAATCACAAACTCACGTACCGCATCCTGCGAAGCACATTCTATCACCAGGTCCACCTCATCCAGAATCTCTGTTAGCCCTTCGCTTCCTGTCATTGTTATTCCCGGTCTCCTCTTCAAGCGCTTAATTAATTTCTCTATCCGCTCAGGATGCTTGTCAATCAGGAATTTCAGCTCCATCCCCTGCTCCTTCCCCAGCACACCATGGTCTATCGCATCGCATATCTCTGTTCCTATCGCGCCACAGCCGACTACACCCACTCTCATGACCATGCTATCTGCCATCTTATTAACTTTCTTTATCTTATAAGTAAGAAGTAAGGTAAAGGTAAAGTTATTCTTGCAAGTAGATGTTGCTGAAGGAGATAGAAGCGTTCCTGGAAGAGGATGTGGGGCATGAGGATTATGAGGAGATAGTCCCGGAGGCGGAATGTAAAGCGGAGATAGAAGTGAAGGAGGGCGGTGTGCTTGCGGGTCTGGATGAGGTGAAGCAGATATTTAATTATCTCGGTGTCCTTTGTGCAACGGAATTTGAGGATGGAGCGCGAATAAAAGAAGGAGATGTAATCCTGAGAGTGCAAGGTGCAGGCATGAAGATACTGAAGGCAGAGCGACTTGTGCTCAATTTCTTGGGCAGGATGAGCGGTATTGCCACGCTAACTGACAGATTTGTGAGGGAGGCGAGGCGAGCAAATGCACGGATAAGAGTGGCTGGTACCCGTAAGACAACGCCTGGCTTCAGGAAATATGAGAAGAAAGCGATAGCCATCGGTGGTGGCGATCCCCACAGGTTCGGACTCTATGAAGCGGTAATAATAAAGGACAATTACATAAAGCTCATGGGGCTGGAGAATGCAATAAAGAAGGCGAAAGAGAAGGTCAGCTTCACACGTAAGATAGAAGTTGAGGTTGAGAGCATAGAAGAAGCTCTGAAAGCAGCAGAACTGGATGTTGATATCATCATGTTCGACAACATGTCCGCGAAGGATGTGAAGGCGGGTGT
>JAGGRR010000077.1 GCA_021159465.1 Methanophagales archaeon | reverse complement strand
TGTACAAGCCAGAGGGGTTATTAGGGAAGAAGGAGGAATTGGTATTGGATTAGGGAATTAACATCACTATCAGGTACAGAGCAAAGATTAACAACACCGGCAATACCGCGATTCCAATTCCTATAGTCAATCTCTCCGCTGGCTCCTCTATCGCTCGCTGCTCCATCCTCTCTGGATGATGATAATGATTAAGATTCAGAGGCAGAGGCTTTATCAATCTCATACCGGTCGTGGTCAGCAGTATTACCGATGCCGCTGCCGGATTCCGGCAGAACCATATAACCCCCTGCCTGCCTTCCTGTACAGGTAATCAATGTCGAAGGTCATCTTCTCATGAGGTGCGAAGCATCCCCGCATGAAGAACAGGAAAAGCGTCATCTAACGCTAAATTCTCCACCAGTGTCACTAGTAGCCATAGCAGTAGCGGCGGCATGCAGTCTCAGTCCCATAACACCCATTCCCACGCCTGCTACCGTATAACCTAACTAGCTCACAATGTGATAAGAGAGGAGTTTTCTCACATCGTTCTACAATATTGCAAATATAACGCCATAGAGCGCCATCACACCGCCTATGTATAATAATCCACACTACCACACATATTGACCCCCTCCTTTATTGTGCTGAGCCCGTATATTATTGCACCACCGCCTGCTAACGCGAATATATACCCCATTATCAGGCTGAGCAGGCTGAGCCTATCGGCATGCAATAAATGTTTGCTTGACCCCCGGGAAAGTGGGGATTACCCAGCTGGTATGGAGTTGGATCAGCGCAACGGAGACAAGCCCCAAAGCGGCTAAAGCAACGAGAAAAAACTTCCTCGCTCTCCCCCTACCCAGCAGCGGTACCAGTGCCGCACCGAAATAATAGATGAGGAAAGGCGGTATACCGAACTCAATCCTCCTGCTTCCCCTCTTTCTGTATCAGGGACAGTATCTTAGCTGTTATCATGAATAGCCCTACCCCTATCGCTCCATATAGAAAACCTTCTAAAAGTTCTGAATGTTCAGAATGCAGCACAAACACGGATACCGCGGATGTCACCAGCACCACACATACGATAATTATCAGCAATCCTCTCAGCACCTTTTTATCCATCCTATTCTGCCCTCATAACTCCATTAGTATTCTAAATTAAAAGTAAGTTCTAAGTTGTATAAAAATATAACCATATTTGATGGCGAAGGTGTTCTCTTCTAAGTAGTCATAAGTAATAGCCCAATGCAGCATCCTTAATCAAGCCGGCTAAGATGCTGAGATACGACTTACTTTGCTCTTGATCATCCACCTCAATCTGGTTCTCTTCCAATCTTTTTAACCCTCACCAAAATGTCACCATTCAGCAAGCCTTTATAGGCTTCCTTTATCCCTGAAACCCAAAGAAATGGCAGTGCCAACCAAAACGACACAAAGAGAAGTGATCTTTGTCACAGAGGACAGAGTAAATCTAAAAGCCAACGGTTTTAAAGAGTGGTATTCTATGGCTAAAACAAGTTTCATAGCACATTGCGAGTATCACGACCTTCAGCATCGTTATAGCTTCACTTTTAATAGATTGGAGAGTGATATGATGATCTTTTGTGAATATTTGGTGGAGAGGGTTAAATAATACATAATTTAAAAACAGATAAAACCCGAAAGTCTTAAATATACTAAAAATATAAATAATAAGTGAGGTGATGTAGAAAATATGTGTGCACCAATAAGTGTAACTGCAACGACAGTGGGTGGGGCAGTAGTAGCCCAGGCGATAGCGATGAGCCAGATTATAGGCGCCGCTGTTCTCGGGAGCATCTTCGTATTGAACTTCTTCCACCCGCTAAGAAGGCGAAATACTGGGAAGGTAGAGGAATAGGAATAAAGGAGTAAGTGAGTGGAATACCTGCCACTCCTTTTTCATTTTTTCTTCCCTCACCAAAAATGCTCAAGCGAATATTCAGTTATCTGACATTGCAAATAGAACCTACAAGAGAATGCAACCTGAACTGTAAAATCTGCATGAGGCGGCATCTCGAGGAGAAGGAAGGTTCTCTCTCTTTTGAACATTTTAAGCATATACTTGACGCATACAATTTCCGCTATGTCGGACTGCACGGCTGGGGTGAGCCGCTCTTAAACCCTGAATTGTTTGATATGCTGAACTATGCAAAATCGCGTGGCGTGATAACTAACCTCACAACCAACGGCATACTCGTTGAAGAGCATGTGAGGAACATCCTCGCCTCGGGCTTGAATGATCTCGCTTTCGGGATCTACAACATGGATTTTCTCGATAGATTCAAGTCCGGTCTGGAGAAACTCCTAAGTGAGCGGTCGCATAGAAATTTGGTTATCCCAAAAACGTATTTTGATATCACCATATATCGTGATAATTATGATGAAATTCCTGACCTTATTGAAACTGCCATAGATTTGGGTATAGATGCAGTAATCCTCCATAGACTCTTTAATGTATACAAAGTGGACTCTGACGTGCGATACATAACGAGAGATGAGGAAGAGACGCTGTTCAGCGAGGTGAAGAAACTGAGCAAAGAGAAGCGATATAAGATTTATCTCCCGCGAGAGCACATATTGCCCTGCATCTATGTAAAGAGGAGCATTTTCGTTGCCTGGAATGGTGAAGTAACGCCCTGCTGCTATCTCCCGAATTATTCCCTGGGAAATGCACTCAATGACAATTTTAAAACCATTCTGAAGGCAAGAACTGTGTTCATCAGGGACATGCGCACACATCCCGTCTGTACTAAATGTATATGGTAACATCTTTTTTATAATAGTTTTATATATTTACATATTTTTGGGGTAAGTGTATAAAATAAAAGGATAGGAGGGATATGAAAACATGTGTGTACCGGTATCCATAACAGCAGGAGCGACAACAATTGGGGACTATCTGGCACTGGTATGGCCTGAGGTTCTGGCAGCGATAGTTTTCGCTATTGGCGCGGTCATGAGCTTCTGGAGCATTAAAAAGGGTAAGGGGGGAGCATAGCCCTCACTATAAGGGAAGGTAGAATAAGGAAAATGGTAGAGAGCAGAGCTAAGATTGTGGCTGTGGTCTGCATAATAGGGCTGATAATAGCTCTTGGGGCTGCCACTTATACACTGGTAACCGGTTCGCAATACATGCATTACTACAATCTCGGCGAAGAGGCGCAAGAAGCAGGGTACTACGATAAGGCGATTGAGTATTATAACAGGGCAATTGAGTTGAATCCCGGGTTTGTGGACGCGTATTACAATCGAGGCGCTTGTTATGCGACTGATAGCTTCTTCCATCATTACGACAAACTTCCAGGTCAGACGTATATAGAAGCGGGACTTACAGATGAACAGGAGGCATTCGATAATGCAATGGCAGATTTTAATAAGGTGTTAGAGTTAGACCCGAATTACGCACTGGCGCATTTCGGCAAAGGAAATGCTCTATACCTGTATGTAGATTCATACACCAATAGGGCAACAAAGGTCATTCCAGAATATGAGAAAGCGCTTGAATCCAAAGATTGGATACGTAACAAAGCCGGAGTGGAAGGAGTTGCAGCGGTATATACCAATATGGGCAGAACTTATCTCGCCATGGGCGAAATAGAAAAAGCTTACGAGAGCTACAAAAAAGCGCTTGATTTAGCAAGGATAGATACGGCGCTGGAGCATCAGGCACCAGTTTGCATTGAACTCGGCAAATATGATGAGGCATACTCGCTGGCTACTGAGTATATCTCGATGGCAGAAGGCTCGGAGGAGCAGGATTTGGCGCTTATGCCCGGAATGATAGCTGCTTATCAACTTGGTAAGTATGACGAGGCGATAAAATATGGCAATGAGATAATAGAAAGTTTCCCGGATTCTGGCTATGTCGCCGAGGCGCACCGGTTTTTAGCTAAAATATACAGGGAGCAGGGAAAAGATAAAGAAGCAAGGGAACATATTGATGCAGCAATAAACGTGTGCACGGATATGATAGAATCAGAGGAAACCGCAGTTGCAGACATTCCTGGTGCATATTACGAACGGGGCTTAGCATATTTTGACCTTGGCGAATATGATAAAGCGATAAAAGATTTTAAGTATTTGGTGGAGCATCCAGAGATAGCGAATCGCGAAATCGCTCATGAGAACTACTGGCTTGAGGGTAATATCGGATTAGCCTGTGCGTGCTCGCAAGTGGGGAACAATAGCGAAGCGAAGGATGTTTTAACACGCCTTTTTAGCAGATTGGACAGCGATCCGAACCTACAGGGCTGGAAGAAATACAGAGTAGAGGATATAAAAACATTGTTGAACGAGATAAACGCGGGTAAATCCATATCAATACCAATGATGTACGAGATACTTGGCAAGTGATGAGGGAGAAGAAAAAAGGAGTAGAGGCAAAGGCGGCGGATGGATTGAGAAATATGAAAACCGCCATATTTTATATTTTATAGGGGGTAAGAAAAAGAGATGAACCTGAAATCGTATTTCGAGGTATATGAGCTTTCTTTGATGCTCCTGTTTGCTCTTGGCAGTGCTATGCTGAACACCTATCTACCGATAAAGGCGTTTACTCAATGGCTTGGCGTACCGGGACCTGCGGCGGGAATGGCTTTTTTGGGTGGGTTCATATTCGTATTCTGGGTAGCGTTAGCATATGTGATTATAAAAAAGAGATATGCAGGGATCGTTACTTCGCTCTTAATTGCTTCTTTTTGCATCATTATCACACCATGGTACGGAATCGTTTCACCAATCTGGTTTGGCATTTATGCGATTGTAGCTCTGCTTTCAATGGGTAGTATTGTAGAGCTAATGGCGTCAGCGTCTAAATCTAAATCTAAATCCAGAGTTGGGGGTGTAACTGTAACAGGCGGAGGTCTTGGTAATGTAGCGTGTTTGGTGATTACCTGGATAGGCATTGGAGTTCATGCGGGCGTGTGGATACCCTCAAAATGGGCACCGATTCTTATACTCGGGGCTTTTGTCTCCGGGTGTGCTGGGTCGCTAATGGCATATTTCTTATCGTTGTTTCTAAGGAGTGAATAGAGATATAGTAGAGATAGGAATAGAGAAAGAGAAATCGCAGATAGAATTAGAGAGTATTCAAAAGGCGAGGTTGTCCGTAAATTGGCTTCTTAGTAAGAACAGGGACATGGATAACGTATTTAAGAAATCTTTCAATGCTATAAATGATTATACCGGCGATTTTGACCTTGCTCTCTGGTATCTCGCGTTTTCACAGTCTTTAAATTAATGCTGTTACTGCAAATGGGGAAGATATTTAACGAGAGAGATCTTGACTACACAAAATTGATCTTTGTAGATGCGCATGTCCGCAGAATAGCCGGGAGAATCCAATTCCCTTTTTATCATAACGCTGATCTGAATGATGCAGAGTTAAGAGAGGTAATCAGGAGATTTAGCGAAGATTATAACATCACTGCAAGACAAATTGATATGGCACTCAGGGAGATGGGGTTTGTATGCTCAGCTAACGAATGCCTTCATGGCATGGATGGAAAGAGATACATCTTTTTTACGGTGTTTGCTCGTATGAAAAAAAGCAACAGATTAAAACGGAGTAATGTGAGATATGGATTTTCTCCGTGCTATCCTTCTGTTCTCTTCACGATAATCAGCCAGTGTGCGCCTTTTTAGCGTACCATCAGGGAAGACCGTTATCCAGCCCCTCTTCTCTTCTATCTCACGTTCTCGCACGCAACTCTTGCCTATCACTGCGTGTTTCATGTATTTAGCGACGATCGAGTAAGCATGCTCTATCTCGCTGGGATACGGATTCCTCGCTATTCTCTCGCGGCTCAGATTCGTGTTGAACCGATTAATTCGGTAATCTATCTCTCTTTTCTTGTCTATTTCCGATAAGAACCTCGCTATTTGCTCTATCTCGGGCTCGTCCACTATCCCGGGTATGTACACCGTGTTCACTACGAGTTTTACTTTTCCGTACGCGTTTCTTATATTCGCCAATATCCTTTTATTCGAGTATCCGGTGTACCATTCATGCAGTTTCTCATCCCAAGCCTTCAGGTCGAACATAACTTCTGCTAAACCCGCTTCTAATAGCTCTTTTAAGTAACTATCGTCTAAGAGGTATCCATTTGTGTCAAGCACCACAGCACCAATAAATTCTTTTAGTTGCGATACCAGATCCACAAGGTAACCTCTGTTCAGCGTGGGTTCACCGCCTGTTATCACTGCCTCTTCCAGTGGAGTATCGCCATAATAAGTGGAAGATGATTTCTTCACGAGGTTTATTAACTGCTCAACTGTCATCGGCTCGCCTGTGGGCTCACGAGCGAAGCTAAAACAGCCTCTACACCTGAAGTTGCAGCCGGAAAGCGTAATCCAGACGCGGGGCTTTAGCTCCGAGAGTGTGATAAATGGGACGTGCCTATATTTATATTCATCTCGAGGTTCAGTTTCAGATTCTTCTATTGGCATTTATTTTTTATAGTACATAAAGTATAATGTTTCTTTTGCGTTCTTCTAACATCCGCTTTATCCGCTTGTTGATCTTCAAGAAGTGACGCGTATATCGAAAAGGTCCTCGACGAAAAACTTTTAAGAAGTCATGTATAAACGTAGGAAATAGGGGAGAGAAGGCAAAAAAGCAGGCTTTTTCTCGTTTATCCTTCAACGAGCCCCTTGACCTTTTTAAACGTGAAAAGATAAAGCATTATTAATTAATTAGTAATTAGCCTAAATGGAGATTAAGAGGATGTTAATAGATAAGTAAGAGATGATAAAGATAGAGAGGCTGAACTATAGATTTCTTATATTGCTCTCTACTGTGTTAGGCTGCGCTATCTTAGCCTTCTTTGTCGGCTTTGTCAGGAAAGAAACAATCGTCTATACGCATTTCTTCTATATCCCCATTCTTTTAGCCGGTGTGTGGTATCGTAAGAAAGCGGTTTATGTCGCTCTTTTTCTCAGTTCACTCTACATTCTTATAACGCTTTTCTCACCCCAAGCCACGCTTTCTAGATATGTCTTTGAACGAAGTGCTATTTTTGTAGCGGTGGCGTATGTTATCGGGCTCGTGAGCGAGGAGCGGGCTAAGGGTGAGGAGAAGTTAAAGG
>JAGGRR010000076.1 GCA_021159465.1 Methanophagales archaeon | reverse complement strand
GCTATGTTACCAAACAAGATGTTATTATAAACATTTAGGATTGCTGAGTCATCCCGTAAGTAGGCATCTACACCACCACCATAATTAGCTGAATTTCCTGAGAATGTATTGTTTGTAATAGTTGTTCTGCCTGAGTGCGAAGATACATATACACCACCACCATAATTAGCTGAATTTCCTGAGAATGTATTGTTTGTAATAGTTGTTCTGCCTGAGTGCGAAGATACATATACACCACCACCATAATTAGCTGAATTTCCTGAGAATGTATTGTTTGTAATAGTTGTTGTGCCTGATTGCAAAGATACATATACACCACCACCATAATAACCAGCTGAATTTCCTGAGAATGCACACTGTTTTATTGTTATATTTGCCCCATACCCATCCACATAAAGACCACCGCCAGAGATGTTATGTTTCCCATTATTAAAAGCCATACCCTCTATTGTCACATCACCACCACTATCACCACCACTATCACCACCACTATCACCGCCATTCTTATCTGTGTCAGTATTTATATACATAATCTGAACGCTTTTTCCGCCATCCAGGATTGTCTTATCTGTACCAGCACCCTGGATAGTGAGTGTATGACCGCTATCCCCATTGTTGGTAGAATACCTAAGGGTAGTAGTAATATCGTAATTCCCTGCTGCCACATTTATTGTATCATCCTCACTATTAGATGCAGCCTCTGTAAGTGCATTTTGAAACTCATCTGGATTTGTTACATTAAAGGTTTTCCCAAATACTACATTAGTTGCCAATAAGGCCACCAAAAAAGCCGAAGATAATAACCTTGCTCTCATCTCAACACACCTCCTGCTTACTTTTTCTATCACAAAATCACACAATTGTCAAGCAGTCTGGCAGGGCCACGTCAAAGTCACGAAATAATTTGTTTTTTAACAGATATCAAAACCCTCTGGCTTTTTCCTCCCCTTTGTGTTATAAGTAAGTTAATGGGTGAAAAGAATATTTTGCGTGAAGTAAAAATAAGGCCTATTAGAAAAGAAGAGTTTTCTCTATGGAAGGAATTGATGAATAAATATCACTATCTTGGTTATAAACGGATGCCAGGAAAAAATATTCATTATGTTGCTACTTTAAGGGATAGATGGGTAGCACTTTTGGGCTGGGGTTCAGCAGCACTAAAATGCAAAGTCCGAGATGACTTTATAGGTTGGGATGAAAAAAAGAAGCTTGAGAGACTTTTTCTTTTGGCAAATAATGTGCGTTTTTTAATTTTCCCCTGGATTAATATAAAAAACCTGGCTTCAAAAATACTTTCACTTAATTTAAAGAGACTAAGCAATGATTTTAAACTCCTCTATGGTCATCCCGTAGTTTTAGTAGAGACTTTTGTGGATTTATCTGGTTATAAAGGCACCTGTTACAGGGCAGCTAATTGGATATATCTTGGTAAGACAAAGGGATTTTCTAAACGAAACAGGCATTATTATCCAAATAATCATCCCAAAGGGGTATTTGTTTATCCACTCTTTAAGGATGCAAAAGCACTTTTAAAGGCAGAGCTTTTGCCATATGATTTCAATCTTTTATACAGGAGGGATTTTATGGAGGCTTTAAGGAATTTTCCTATAGAGTCCCTTATTTCTGAGATAGGCAAGATAACAGATCCAAGGAAGCCCAGGGGTATAAGACATCCTTTGGTTGTGGTTTTAGGGATTAGTGTTTGTGCTGTGCTGTGTGGGGCAAGGAGTTTTTTAGCAATTGGGCAATGGGCAAAGGGTTTACCAAAGGAGGCGTTAAAGAGATTTGGTGCTAGAAGAGATGAGCCACCAAGTGAACCTACTATAAGAAGGACAATACACAGTATTGATGCAGATGAATTTGATAGAAGGATTAGCAATTGGTTAATAAGCCAAAAATGTTTTAAAGGCAAAGGTTTAGCGGTAGATGGTAAGGTATTGCGTGGTGGAGGACTTAAATTACTCTCAGCGATTGTGCATAAAGAAGGAATAATTATAAAACAAAATGAGATAAGAGAAGGTACAAATGAGATTAAGGCATTTAAGCCATTACTTAAAGATATAGAAATTAATGGGGCGGTTGTAACTGCTGATGCGATGCATTGTCAAAGGGAGAATGCCAAATTTTTAGTAGAAGAAAAAGGGGCAGACTATGTATTTACAGTCAAAGAGAATCAGAAGACCCTTTTAGAAGACATAAAGGACTTAGATTTTAAAAAAAACCCTTTGATTATTATGAAATAGATAAAGGGCATGGCAGGATTGAGCAGAGGTATATTTGGGTAAGTGATGAACTTAAGGGTTATATAGATTTTCCTTATGCAGAACAGGTTTTTATGGTCAAGAGAATAAGAGAACAAAAGGGCAAAATAACTACAGAATATGCCTATAATATTACTAGTCTTAACAAACAGAAGGCATCAGCTAAGAGGCTTTTAGAATTAAATCGTTCTCACTGGGAGATAGAGAATCGGTTGCATTGGGTGCGAGATGTTACATTTGATGAAGATAGAAGTCAAATTCGCAAAAAGAATGGTGCAAAGGTAATGGCAAGCTTAAGGAATTTAGTAATTAGCATCCTTAGACTGCTTGGATTTAGATATGTGCCTGAGGGGATTAGATATTTTATGATGCATATTGAAGACGCCTTAAAAGTTATAGGAATTTAAATTAATTATTCAAAATTCTTTCTACTTAATGCTACAGGGGTAGTATGTTGAAATAGTGTTTAACTTTGCTTTTTTAATCTTTTAATTATCTTTTTTTATTTAAAAAACCTTTTGTGCTACAAAAATTAGCTCTTTATCTATTCTAATTAAACTACTTTGCCGTATCCCTGGGGTTGATTAAAAGTTTCCTTGACAGAAATTATGAGGGATAGTAATATCCTTTTAGGCAGTAGAATATATAGTTCAGCATAGAGGAGTATTGGAGAGGTGAATCAAAAAGAGGCTTTGAAAATCATTTCCCAAAAATTGGAAAAAGGGCAATCTAAACAAGAAATCTTTAATGAGCTCATATCAAAAGTAAAATTCAAATCAGACCTAATTAAATATATAGCTATGGTTCCAAATTATGAAGATAGAATCAAATATAAAAATCTAAATCTTGTGCTCTTTTTGATTTTATGTTTTTTTGCAATATCAAAATTTGTTATTGCTGTATTTATGTTAAGTCAGGTTTCGCTTATAGCATTACCCTTTGCTTTTCTTGTCCCAATTATTACTATTTGGTTCGCGATTTCAGTTTGGAACTTCAGAGGAAACATGTATAG
>JAGGRR010000075.1 GCA_021159465.1 Methanophagales archaeon | reverse complement strand
AGTGTTCATTGTGGTTTTCTTCTGCCAGATTACTGATCCCATATAATCAAAGCCTATGTCCTCGCATTGAGCTATAAACTCAGCATGCAGTGGTATAATTTTATATCTGCCGTAAATTATAGAACGGGCGAATTGATCGCCTATGTTTATTACAAATCTCCGTCCCGGTTTAAGAATTCTGTAGCATTCCTTCCAGACTCTATATAAATCTTTTAAATATTCATGTAGACTTTGTCCATAACCAATCTGTCCTTCAACTCCGTAATCTTTAATATGCCAGTAAGGAGGAGACGTAACAACAAGATCTATGCTATTATCATCAACTTCTATCATTTTTCGACTATCACCTATTACTATTTTCACCCAGTTGTTCATCATTTCACCCTATACAATTCCACAATATTAATATTTTCCACAAAGGGGCTTCGGGCGATTTCGGACAACGTTTTGTGGAATATGTGAAGTTCCGCTGTAAGGCGAAATTTGGGCGTAGCCGAAGGTGAAGGCGAAGCCACATACCCTCCTGTTAAGTGACCCCGATGGGCAAGGTGCGAAGCACCGCAGAGTTGCTCAAGCCCGCCACACATCCAGACAATCACTGAGTTCATTTTCTAATAGTCATTTTGCATCCTTTGTCTGTAAATTCCGCTGCCAAATCCACTCTTAAATTCTTGGCAACGGGCTTAAAATAACCATTTTTGCACCCACCACAATGTTGATTCTTCGTTATCGAAGCTCTTTTCTCTGCAAATTCCAAGGCTACCTTTAGATTGTTGCATTCCTTAATCTCCAAAGTAACACTTCCATCCTCATTTGGCACAACATCCACATTGCTACCAAAGACATTTTTGCATGTTATCGCCTGGGTCATCGCAAAACCCATAGGGTCATCTTTTCCCATTGCTTTAAATTGTTCGGCAGATTACTTTGCCACTCGTTGATTGTATTCTTCCCATCCTTGCAGTCCCTATTTCTCCATGATGAAGCCAATTGCCCCATACATCTGCCCCACCCACATTTGGGTGAACATCTTTTGTCTTTCTTTTTCCGGCAAAGTCGGTATTTCCATCTCTTTTACCTCCTGTTTGATTTCATGTTATTTTAGGATTGCATATAAACTTACTCCTTCTCAAGGCGGACTTGAGCATTTCACTTAACGTCTCCAGCATATACGACGTCCCGACGAAGTCGACGTCCTGAAGGGCAAGGCGTAGCCGTAGCATATATGCTGTGTTATCTGATGTGCTGTGCCGTTCTCCATCTTTGGTACAGTTATAAAACCATCCATATCTTAATTTGCTGATCGGTTAAGTCCAACATATGCACCTACTTCTCCACAACCGATGTTTCGTTGTTGAACTACTTTTTACCCTTAACAATCTCTTTCGCCCAGCTGGCAGCACGCTCTATCTCTCCTTCTTTCAGTGGACCTTCTACCCCTTCTACAAAGAACCTTTCAGGAGGTATGATCAATTCTCCCCCTTTTTTCTTGAGTCTGTTTGAGATCGGCTTGGCGGCATAGCCAAATAATCTTACAAAAAATAGTAACACGCGTGATTCTTCTATAGCACTCATTGTAAACCTGGTATCAAATGCAGCTACATTGACACCTTTTAGACCATTTTTTGGAAATCCTTTCAGAAAGTTTGTGATCTCTTTTGTAGGCTTAAATGCCCGCGTAGGCGAGCCAACGATAAGCACGTCTAAACCTCTCAAATTTTCCTGCTTCACATTACCCACACGAAGTATGTTGACCTCTGCTTGGGAACCCATCGCGTTACCAATCACTTGGGCTATTTTCTCTGTATTGCCAAAAACCGAATCGTAAACTATCAATACTTTCATCATGATATACCTCCAATCCGATTCATCTCTTCTTCAGAGATACCTCTCCCTAACTGGAAAAACCTTCGGGCAATCAGGATCTCCCATATCATCAAAAACGGGCAGACAGAAATGATTCCGAAGATGATGCCTATCTTTGGCACGTAAAAGCATAATGCAATTACATTCGCCAGAATTCCCGTATAAGCAGTTGCCTTGCTGAAGATATTGCTCCGCAGCATGACAACTGAGATTATCAGAGGGGCTAAGGCCGCGAAGACGTAACTCAAGTGGGAAGCAGTGCCCTTGAAAGTAGCAATCATCACCTCTCCTGCTGCCAGGAACATAGATCTTTGCACATCCGTTGTGGCAGCCGCGTATTGGTCGCTGAGGTAAAGCATTTCGAAAGCGGGTCTCGCTACGAAGAAAGCCACAATCCCTACCAAGCCAATGACCGTAGCGATGGCCATGAAAGATTCACTGCCTCGTCTGAGGGCAACGTAGAAGGCGAGATACATCGGGATCGCAAGAGCATTGCTAACAACAATCAAGAGTTCAAAAGTCAGGAGTCCCAGGAGCTTATTGTTCTGAAATAGGCTGAACCAGCCGATTGCAGTGCTTGGTGGCGGTGAGACGATGAAGATGATGACCTGGATCGGGATAATCACTAATGAGATCAGGGCAGCCACTCCGGCGACTCTGTAGAGCCAATTCCAGCGGGAATTTGCAGTTTCGACACCAATAAGCGGATTTTGTTCTAATTGAGACATTTAATTCTCCTCCTTTTCGTCTTTCTCAGGCACAGCATTTCAGATAACGATTGGGGCGTATCTAAAGTTCCCCAAGGGTGAATTTGGGCGGAGTGCCGGAGGCACGGAGCCAGATACGCTCTGTTATACGCTGTGTTGCACATTTTTATCATACATCTATGAATATTACTTTTATAGGAACGCTAGGAAAATTTCTCTGAAGTCGCTCAATATCGTAAACAAGTTGTTCACCATAAGAGACCCCTGTAGACATTTCTTTGTGAAGATAATAACATGGAACTATCTCAATACCAACGTCTGCCTGATTTTTATTGTAAAAGTATTGGAATTTAGCAAGATCATAGAACATAAAAGTATACTTACCAAACTGCACTTCAACCAAGATTCTTTCCTTTAAAAAATCTATCTGTTTAAATGCCTTTATTTTGTGTTTCTCTTTACTTATTTTGGTTCTACCTGTAATCTTGATAGAGTCTATGATTTCATCTATTTCTTGCTCTATATGAGGATATCTTACTTTTAATATCCCCAAGTCTCCAAGATGAGAATATTCAAAGACTTTTTTTATTTTTTTCACCTTCCAAATAATCAAAAAGACCCGCTTCTATTTCCATTCTAAGATGTTTTGGTTCATAAATTGGTTTGCCCATAGGTCTTAGTTTTAATTTACCTCTAAGAAGTAACTCAATCCTTTGTTTTGCGATTTTTATATATTCTTCAATTATATCTGCACCAGCAGCCCTTCTACCATGTAAGATAGCAGCTATCGCTGTTGAACCGACCCCAATAAATGGATCGATTACCCAATCACCTGGATTCGTAAGAGCAAGAACAAGTCTCTCAATTAACTCTACAGGAAATTGACATGGATGAATAGTTTTCTCCGGGTGGTTAGATTTTACATTTGGGATTTCCCATACATCAGTAGGGTTCTTACCAAGAGGATGACAGGATAATTCTCCCTTTTTGGGTCCTTTAAAGTATTTCTTACTGGGATATTTTTGAGGAACTCTAACTGCATCAAGGTTAAAAATGTAGTTTTCAGACTTTGTAAACCAAAGTATAACTTCATATCTACCAGAGAATCTTTTTTGGGCATGTAAACCGTGTCCAAAATGCCAAACGATTCTGTTTCTTAACTTAAGACCAAACCTATCAAAAATAGGATAGAGAAGAATATCCAGTGGAATAATAGAGCCGTTCTCAACATAATTGCCTATTTGCCAGCATATACTTCCATCGTCTTTTGTAATTCTAATAGACTCTTTAATAACCTTCTCTTGTTGTTCTATATACTCCTGAAGGTTAAGTTTTTTCTCATAAGGTTTCCCTATGTTATAAGGGGGTGAAGTAACAATAAGACCCGCCGTTTTGTCAGGAATTTGTTTGAGGAGGTCCAAAGTATCCCCTAAGTATAAAACTACATCAGCACCTATATCAAATTTCCCGGTTATTTTCAACTCTCTATCCCACCACATTAGTGTTGAGCCTTTCATTTTTTTCCTTTCAAGCGACATAGCATATAACGTTTGGCGGGGTTTGGGTGAGCGATAACTGTTCAAGTATTATTTGACCAACAGGGGGTTGAGAAAACTCTGGTTCTGCCAGAACGTTAAAATCACCTGCCCTACCACACACTTTCCACACACTTTCCCATATCGCGCCTACCACATACCTCAATCATACTCACATTTTCTAGATATAGAATGTCAATCATCT
>JAGGRR010000074.1 GCA_021159465.1 Methanophagales archaeon | reverse complement strand
TGGATGGCTGGATGGAAATGATTCAACCATTTTAAAGGAGCAGGTGATACAGTTCTACAATAGAACTGGCGGTCCTTCTGGAAAGGTGATTTTGTACGGGGTAAGCGGGGGGTTGAAGATTATGACCCACCTCCTACGGGTTCTGATGGGCTACTTGAATAACACATTGAAAACTGGCAAATATGAAGTGCGCTGTGATGACCCGAGTTATGGCTGCAATGTAACTAATATCACTGTCAGTTCCGTAGACTTGAAGTTAAAACTGCAAAAAGGGACCAAAACCGTGAGCAAGGTTGCACAGGGCACTCATATCAGGATAAAATTTATTGGTTTAGACCCGAAGGAGCACGATGGTGTTACGTTGAAAGTGACAGACCCAGTGGAAATCTACGGACGTGGAAAATCCCCGACGGAAAAGTCTTCGAGAAGGCCAATATTTCTTATTGTATCTGTTCGCATCAAAAAAGAAAATGTGATAGAACTGTGAAAAAATTCAAGCACAAGGATAGAGAATGGGCAAAATTATTCCCTTCTTTTTATAATCTATTACTAGTGATTTCAAAACGGAGATATTTTTATAGGTTCATTCTGTACAAATCCACAGCTATCTGTTTCTTATCGCGCTTATGGAACCAGAATCTCCTTCTCATGCTAAAAGAGGTGGGGAACCGTAAGATAGAAGTGGGATGTACAAAAGTTCTTAAGAATGGTTCACTACCTGCATTGTGTATGGTATATACAACCGATGCGATTTCAAAAGCCTTCCTCAGGAATGCTCTATCTGCGTGCCTGTTCTTGCGCTGAGCGCCGAAGGGGGGATTCATCACCACTGTGTCACCTCTTGCATGCAACGTTCGTACATCACATCGCCTGAATTTGACCTCAACACCCAGCTTCTGGCTGTTCTCTATCGCTACCTTTATCGCATTCCTGTCACGTTCTATACCTACCACCTCTTTTGCACCCAGTAGTTTCGCACCTATTGCCAGTATCCCATTCCCTGACCCGAGATCATAAACAGTACGATTTGCTATATCCCCGTGCAGGAAAGCGAGTATGAGCAATTCCGCAGCTAATGCAGGTGGGGTGCTATATTGCTCCTCAGCCACCGATGGATTCTCCACATCCTCTAACCGCTCCAGCAGAATCTCCAGTTGCTTCTTCATATCTACCCTAACTTTATACCTATAACACCTGCGTCTATATCTATCTAATTATGTATAGCGTATATTATGGAGTATTATAATAAGGAGATGAAGATAGAAGATAAGCATAGTGAGATATTGAAGATACTGGAAGAGAATGCAAGGCTGAGTGATAAGGAGATAGCGACTCTGGCGGGTTTGAAAGAATCGGAAGTGAAGAGCATCATTGAGGAGCTGGAGACTAAGGGAATAATAAGGAAGTACAAGGCGATAATAGACTATGAAAAAGCTGGTATAGAGGCAGTACAGGCATTGATAGATATAAAAGTCATACCAGAGCGGAGCACCGGTTATGACAACATTGCAGAACGGATATCGAAGTTCCCAGAAGTGAAGTCAGTGCGGCTGGTCTCGGGCGAGTATGACCTCTCGGTGCTGGTGGCGGGAAAGACGATGCGAGAAGTTGCATATTTCGTTGCGGAGAAGATAGCGCCGCTTGAACAGGTTCGTAACACAGTGACGCATTTCTTATTGAAGACATATAAAGAGAATGGCGAGGTGTATGGTGAGGAAGAGGAAGGGCGTAGATTAAGAGTAACACTGTAAGGCTAAGGCTAAGATTAATAGAGCTATAATTCAACCCTCCAGTTTGATTGCTGGTATCCAGTCGTCATACACGTTACCATTGACATCCCGGAACGAGGTACAATTTATGGTTCCATAACGGTTAGTGAATGTATGGCGATGGATTATAAGGGGATAGGAGCCGGTGCGTATAGAGTAGTGGTAAGTGTGATTTGCGATTAGAGAGAAGGAATGGGGGAACTCAATGACGTGCCAATCGCTTTCGCTTTTATCCCTTCTGGCGGTTATGTTCCATGTGTCGTTCCACAGGGTTATTTCTTCCGAATGTCCACATGTGCCCGGGCATGGGTATGTAAAAAGTCTGGATATGTTGTTTATCGTTACAGAAGGCGTGATTGTACCCTCATGAACACCGGGTATACTTGGATAACTACAACTACTGAGAGTGGTGACGAAAGAAGTTGGTATGACTCTTATCCTACCATCAACAGTGATGAACGGCAATTCCTCACCATCCCCTGTCACTTCTACATCTGATAATCTCAGTACGGAGGTCCCGAAGTTGGTAGAGTTTGCAATCAGGGTGACGTAAGCAAATACGCCACGAGATGTGACTCGCTGGTCGTCATTGAAGAAACCGGTTATGGTAACTTTATCGTGCTCTATTATAGATGCGAAGGAGGCTTTCGATTCCGGGAATAACTCTCCTTCTCCTATTACCTTGGAGTCGGGGTAAAAGAGTGAAGGGTCAAAGTGTAGCTCAAGCTTTATACCCTTTATCGGCTCATGTGGTATAACGATTATCTTAACGTTGAGGGTCTCACCAGAACGAACGGTACCCTCAACAGGTGAAACGATGATCACCGTTATGGGTTCAGTATGTATGGGTTCAGTATGAACAGATGAGGCAATTATTAGTATTATTAGCATTAGCGCAGTTGTTGCTATTCTCATATTATCTATTACCCCTTATAGGTTATAGACGACAATGAGGAGGAATAGAGCAGATGCGATGATAGCGAAGATAAAGGGGTGGAAAGAGAGGTTAACAATAAAGAAGGAGAATAAGAACAGGGCTGTTGAGACCAGGGTTACCAGCAGATGGTGGATGAGTTTCTCTTTCTGTGGTGTTACCACTTTTAGTTCTCGCTTCGGCTCCTTTACCTTTACCTTTGCCTTTACTTCCTGATTTACCACGTGCTTCTCTACCCGTTCTTTCTTCTTTTTGTTGTCCTGCTCAGGGACAATCTCAATCATAAAGCTCTCCCTCACCGCACCGTAGCCTGTACTCACAGAGATCTCGCCAAGCCCTGATTCTACATCTGTACCTGCATAGCTCTTCGGTAGTCGCACAATCGCCGCTATTTTCTCCTCATCTATCACATACACCTTGTCCTGGAGGAGCATCACTCTATCCGCTATCTCCTCTCCGAGTGAGAAATGGAGATGCGAAGGTTCGCCATAATTGATGATGCGAATCTCAAAGCTTGTCTCCTCACCAACATTCAGTGGAATCTGGAGTACTTCATGTTCAAACTCTATCGAATTTTCAGCTCTACGGCTGAGATATATCCGCTGCTGTATCATATCATAGATAGCGGTGTGTTCCGTTCATTTGCGCAGGTCAGGAGGTAACAGATTTGGGATGCTATCTTCGATGGGGTATCGCTCATCACAATTGCGGCAGTATAAAAATCCTCTCACTACTTCGCCATTCTCATCCTCATCCTCTATATCCAGTTCCAGATCACCTTTGCATACCGGGCAGGCGAGTATATCCATCAGTTCTTTCTTCATCTTTTCCTCTTTCCTTGCTTTATTTTATTCAGTTCTTATTTACTCTTATTTATATTATAATTATAAATTGCTTTGTTACTTTGTCTTTATTCAGGTGTTAACGCTAACACAACACCAACACAGACACAGTAAGATGGAGATGGCACGTCGGCTGGAAGTAATAGGCATAGAAGGGTTGCCGGAGATAAGAGAAGGAGATGACCTGGTGACGTTATTCATGGATGCACTCGATGAGATGGGAATGGAGATAGAGGATGGTGATGCTATTGTATTCACATCGAAGATAATCTCGAAGAGCGAAGGGCGGGTTGTCTCACTTTCTGAACTGCAAGTGAGTGAAGAAGCTATGAGGATTGCCAGAGATACCGAAAAAGACCCGCGAATCGTTCAGCTTATACTGGATGAGGCGAGAGAACTTGTGAGAGTGGCGAGGAACATGATAATAGTGGAGACGAGGCATGGGTTTATATGTGCAAATGCGGGCATTGATGAATCGAATGTGGAAGAAGATAAGGCGGTTCTGCTCCCTGAAGACCCTCAGGCAAGTGCTACTCAGCTCAGGCGAGCGATAGAGGAGAGGAGTGGTAAGAAGGTCGCTGTTCTTGTATCCGATTCCTTTGGCAGGGCTTTCCGTGACGGTGTGACCGGGATATGCATAGGCGTATCCGGACTTCCGGCGTTGCTGGACCGGCGAGGCGAGCTTGATAGATTCGGGAAGGTTGCGCGGATAACAAAGGAAGCAGTAGCAGATGAGATATGTGCCGCTGCAAATCTCGTCATGGGTGAATTCATAGAAGGTATTCCCATAGTAATAGCGCGTGGAGTGCATGAGCTAGGGCTGGTATCGAAACGAGGTGAAAGTGAATCGGGTATAAAAGAAGTTCTATTCAGCAAAGAGGAAGACCTCTTCAGATGAATGATAGATAAATATAGGATTTAGCCATCTAAGTAATATCTGTTATAGAAATGGTTTCTTATTTATCCTATTACCCATATTTATGATGATGTTGCATGATGCTATTCAAGGCGCTGAGCAGTAGAACAAGGATAGAGATGCTGAAGCTACTGATGAACGATAGCTACCACATATCGGGCCTGGCAAAGGCGCTGGGTATCTCAGTACCAGTAGCAGCAAAGCATACGCGGATTCTGGAGGAAGCGGGACTGATAGAGAGCAAGAAGTACGGGAAGACGCATGTGTTGACTGTGAAGCGTGAGCGATTATATCAGGCGCTGGATACTTTTGGTGAACACCATGAGATAGAAGTAAGCGAAGGCGCCAGTATTCTGGAGGTATTAAAGGCGGTTGCAGGCGTTAAAATAAAGAAAATGGGTGATAAAGAGTTTGTTGTATCAATAGACGGGGAGAAGGGCTTTTACATCTATGAAGTGAACGGTAATTTGCCAGATATGCCAATAAACGAGTATAAAGTGGCGGAAAGTGCGGAGATAGAGATAAAGCGATTAGTGCCGGTACTCAAGAAGAAGGTGAAAGTGAGCGTAAAGAGTAAGGGTAAAAAGTAAGAGGGGTGATAACTATAACTCACTACTCTATCCTATCCGCGTTAAAATCAGCAGATAGCAGATTTTCGCAGTTTATAATAGCTTAGCTGTTCAGAAGTAAAATTCCTTTACGTACTCTGGTTTCCGTGTTAGCATATCTCGAATACTCAGTATCCCTACCACTACGCCTTCATCAACCACTGGCAGCCTCTTTATTCGCTTCCTCGAAGCAAGCTTACATGCTTCCTCCTCTGTGGCTTCCACGTCAATGGTAATCAGGGGCGACGACATAATCTCCTTAGCCTTTACTTCACTTGCACGCTTATCCTTCAACAGTACTTTTAGTGCAATGTCGCGTTCTGTAATTATCCCCACCGGTTTGCCCTCCGCGGTTATCACCACGCTTCCTATACCAAGTTCTTCCATATCTTCCGCTATCTTCCTGACCACCGTATTCTCATCTTCTGTGATGATCGGGCGGGTCATTATCTCTCTTACTTTCATCTCCTTCACTTCACTTCTTCACTACACTTACACTACTACATATTACATGCGCAATGTTTATAATAAAATTTCCTTCACTCTCTTTCATCTCTTATCCTTTATCCTTTATCTTATCTTTACATATCCACCAGCTTCAACAGGAGCTAAGCTAAGGCTAAGCCCTGAACCTCCTCATATAACGATGCTCGATGATCTTCTTTAATCTATAACCGAAGATTGAGAATACCCTACCACCCACGTATATCACTGCGGTATCACCCCCGAGGGATATTATCGCTCTTGGATTCTGTATCGTATTCTTCGGTTTATATCTCTTCAATTTATCACCCCTTACCGTTCTTATTATATTCACCGCTGCTATTTTACCTTCTCGCTCTGCCTCTTCTACATTCTGACCTGAACAGATACCATCATACTCAAAATAGGCATTGTCACCAACTGCAAATACATCGCTCATACCATCTACCCTTAAATAGGGGTCTACTCTTAACCAGCCCCTGACCTTTGGCAGGTTGAGCTGCTCCAGAAGCCTGCCTGGTTTTAAACCCGCGGTCCAGATAAGGATATCATACGGCAGTCTGTGTCTGTGTCCGTGCTGCCCGCTCAACACTATCTCATTATCGTTCACCTCCTCAACCGCCAGCCCGGTCAGTATCTCCACACCTCTATCCATCAATCGCCTAGTTACAAATGATGCGATATTAGGGGTAGGAAAAGCAGGTAATATCCGTGGCATCCTCTCAACAAGGTACACCTGCGCTTCGCTACTCCACTCTACAAGTTCACCGGCAACCTCCACACCGGTTAAACCTGCACCAATGACTGCGATATTGCTATTGCTATTGCTATTGCCCGGCTTGAGCTCATCAAGTGCTTCCTTCGTCTTTACTGCACCTTCCAGGGTATTGATACAATATGACCGCTCCTCAGCTCCGGGAATACCAAAGAAAGCCTGCTCACCACCAACTGCGATCACGAGATAGTCATAGGGTATAGTGCCAGTGCGAGTCTTCACCTCCTTCTCACTGAAGTTTATATCCATGACCTCAGCATTTATGAACCCGGCATCTATTCGATTAGCGAAACTGTACAAATCCGCTGATATATCCTCTGGTGTTACCTTCCCACTCAATATCTCAGGATTCGCAGCCTGATAGTCAAACCTCGTTCGCCGGTCGATCATAGTGATATCAATCCTCATCCTCTTCCTCTTTGACCCTGACTTTGACTTCGACCTCTTCCGCAACTCCTTTGCAACTTCCACTCCCCCAAATCCACAGCCCAGCACTACCACACTAACATTACTACTATCACTATTACTATTACTGCTCATGATGGCTCAGCTTATCTCTGTGCATAGACCACTTTAATGACATCATTATCCTCCAATTCGTATCTCTCGCCCAGTCTTCGCTTCGTACGTGCGTCAATGGCGTAAAGAAAACCCTCACCGATGTCCGAATGTACCGCATAAGCCAGGTCTTTCGCTGTGCTACCACGCTTCATGAGATACGCATCTGGTAGAATCCGACCCGAAGAATCGGTGAACTTATGCTCATCCTCTACTGGATAAGCAACTATGTAGTTTAACAATTGAAATACCACCTGATTTATAATCGCCTGGACACCTGTACTGCCGTAATCATTGATTAAGCTCATTATCTTCTCCAGACCCGCACGTTGCTCAGCAGTAACGGTAGCGGTATGCAATATCTCAAAGTCTGGGTCTCCCGGTAGATATCTGACGAACTTGTGTTTAGCTGCGGTTCTCAACGCGAGTTCAGCCGCTGCGGAACATGGTATTACCGTCTCCCCTTCTCCCTCCAGAGCTCTCAACTTCTTCAGCGCCGCTCGTTGTGCCAGATCAGCTTTGTTCGCTGCAATGACCATCTTTTTACTCAGCTTTATTATCTCCGCACTTAGGCTTTTCAGTGCCTCTTCATCCCACGAGCGGAAGTCATCCGGAATGCGGGAAGAGAGAATAGCAGCCTTTATCTGCTCCTCTGTCACTCCTACACCCGCAAGTTGCTCTGCAATCGCCCGCTCTATCTTCGTACCCTCCAGCTCCGCCTTTCTCGTCAGTTTACGCCAGCTCCTATTCAGTATCATGAAGACCCACATATTCAATTCCTCTTTAAACGCCCTTATATCCTCTATCGGGTCATGACTTCCAACCTGGACAACATTGCCGTCCGCATCAGTTCCACCGGAAGCGTCCACAACGTGAATTATCGCCTCTGCGCGTCTGAGCTCATCGAGGAACTCATTACCCAATCCCCTGCCTTCATGTGCTCCTCTTACCAATCCGGCAACGTCAATGAGCTCAACGGGAATGAAACGAACACCACGGATGCAATTTCCACAGCTACTATCATGCAGTAGCTCTTTACAGGGGCATGGTACACGCACATGTGCAATACCGACATTGGGCGAGATGGTCGTGAAAGGATAAGAAGCTATCTCGACATCAGCGAGTGTAGCCGCCTTAAAAAAAGTGGATTTGCCCGCGTTTGGCTTACCTGCTATCGCTATTGTTACCGCCATTCGTCATTCCTCAACAGAGACAGTTTCTAAGTTGCTTACCACACTCCACAATGCTGTTCTGGCATGCGAAGGTATGTTTGGATTGGTGTTCAGCTCCTCAAGCTCTGAGATCACCGCCGCCGCTCTAATTGCCAGTGACTCCCCGCTATTCAATAACTTATTCTTCAGTACGCCCAGTGACTTCCTTATATTCCGGGGAACTGTAATATCGCTCATCATCTCTTCCAGCATCTCCGTACACTTCTTTATTACTTCTTCCTTTTCTGTATCTTCCATTTCGCACTCATCACCCCCGAGCGAGAAGATATAAAGATATTTTACTTTACTGAATAAATGAAAGAACCCTCGCTAAAATAAATAAAATTGAATTGATTTGATTGCTATTTACGCTTCAGCCTCATATTCTCCAGTAAATGCAGTAGTACCGCCACAACTATTACAAATATCACCCACTCTAAATGCACGTGTACCATGTACATCAAGTCTTCGCCATAATAGTAACCAACGATGTAGCGCGTTACAACACGCATAAGATTCGCTATATATGCAACTGCAATAGCGATAATGATTATCTCCGCTCTACATATTCTATATCCTCGTGTACGCCATCATAATCCCGATGAGGAGGAACAAGGAGTATAAGCTCGAAGCCCGAGCAGGGACCACCGATAACAAAGCTCATATCCTCCACACAATGAAACTTGACTGTTTCTCTTGCGACCACATGGATAGGTATCCTGACCGCTTTTATGATTGCTACAGAGGGTAGTAGTACGAAATACTGGTCAAACAGGTGCAGGTAGTCATATAAGATAAGATGCTGAAGAATAGAAGAAGGAGTGCGATGAATGTCACTGCCATGTAAGTTGCCGAACTTGCCCATGCGACTTATCTCCTCGTTATTTATGTCGTATGCAATGAGCGATATCCCGAGCAGGAAGGTCATGATGTCTCCAGCGTGCCGAGTTGGCTTTGCATGACAACGTTATTAGGAGATGTCTGCTATGACAATAAGAATACCAGCAAACATGTGGATTTTTGACCTGCTTATCACAATACGACTTCACAATAGATGAAAAAAAGCGAAAAGTTTAAGAATCACGAACTTGGATCTTGGTATATGCTCCCATTATATATCAATATCACAGGTAAGAGGATAGCAGTGTTTGGTGGTGGTGAGGTTGCAGCGAGGAAGATACGACAGATTCTGGAGACTTCAGGAGGTGCTGAAGTTGCAATTGAGGTTTACAGTCGTGACTTCACACCCCAAATAAGGGAGTTCGCAGCAGAGGGTAAACTAAAGTGTTTCCAGTGTGATCTGTGGCATGAAGACCTGGAGAGATACCTGGATGGCGCTTTCATGGTTATTATCTGTACCAATGATGAGCCTCTAAACGAACGTATCTTGAATGAGGCAGCCAGGTTCAATGTACTCATCAATTACCGGCATGAAGGTGATGTGTTTATGGGTTCTGTTATAAATAAGCATGGATTCCTGATATCAATCTCCACAGAAGGTCGAGGACCGGCAATGGCGAGGTATATGCGCGAGAAGATAGAACCACTTATAGGAGAGCGGGAAGAGAAGATGCTGTTGATTCAGTCAAAACTGAGGTCGGAATTAAAAGCTACTATTAAGGATGAGACGCATCGGCAGGCGATATTGAACCAGGTTCTGCATGATCCTGATTGCTGGGCAGCGCTTGATGCTCCATTGACAATTGCAGAGGAGCTTATACTAAGGATTATTGGTGATAGATATGCATAAACTCGGCACTTTATTGTTCTCACATAAGAAGTGTAGTGTAGAGGAACTGGAAGAGATAGCTCAGCAGTTGAAGCCGGATTTATTCGCACAGAATCCACAGGTCAGAGGTTATATAATAATAAATACATGTAACCGCGTGGAGGCGTATATTAGTGCAGATAGACCAGCGGAGATTTTAGAAGCGGTAGTTGAGCAGTTGAAGCTGGAGAAGGGTGGCATATTCACAGGTAAGGATGCTCTGGAGCACCTGATGCGGGTTGCTTGCGGACTGGAATCGATGATAGTGGGTGAAGACCAGATATTGGGACAGATAAAGAAGTGCTATCTGGAGAGTAAGAAAGGAGGTAAACTGGATGAGCTGCTGGACCTGGCGTTCGACAGAGCGATAAAGGTAGCGAAGAGAGCGAGGCAGGAAACTCGGATAAACGAAGGGTCTGTTTCTATCGGGTCTGCTGCGGTTGAACTCGCGGAATGCATCACATGGGGACTGGAAGGTAAGAGTATCCTCGTGATTGGTGCAGGTGAGATGGGTACACTAGTAGCGAGAGCGATCTCGGAGAAGAAATTAAAAGCGATGTTCATCGCCAATCGCACGTTTGAGCGGGCGAAACGGCTGGCGGAGGAAGTAGGCGGGCGAGCAGCGAGGCTGGATGAGAATGAGAAGTGGCTATCCTGTTGTGACGTTGCGATTTGCACAACCTCTGCACCCCATTACATCCTGAACTATGAGATGATGAAACGGGTGATGGAGCATCGTAAGAATAGAAATGTACTATATATCATAGATATTGCGAATCCAAAGGATGTAGAGGAACGGGTGGGGAAGATAGAGGGTATTGAGCTATATGACCTCGATAGTCTGTATGAGATAAGTGAGGAGAACATGAAGAAGCGGCTATCTGAGGTTGGGAAAGTGGAGCGTATAATAGAGGAGGAGATAGAGCTATTTAAGAAGATTCTGGCTAAACATCGTGTTGAGCGGCTTATTGGAATGATATACAAGTATGGCGACAGGGTGAGGGCGGAGGAGAAGCAGAAGGCTTTACGCTTCATGAGTACTGGAAGAGACCTGAAGCTGATACTGGATGATTTCTCACATGCAGTACTTGCGAAGACGCTTCATTTACCAACCGAAATACTCAGGCGCTATGTGGTAACGAACTATCTGGATGATGGTGCGTTAGTGGAAGGGGATGGAGAGGGGGGGATGAAAGCGGATTTTGTGGATTTCTTCATAGATGAGCTCGAGCAGGAGTTGAATATCAATATCCAGGATCAGAAGTTACGAAGGAATAACAAGCCCAAGCCAGGCACAAGCAAGCTGTGCAAAGATAAGGATTAACTTAAGCTTAAGTTTAAGCTTAAGCTTAAGCCGGTGCAAAGATAAATAGAAATGCAAGTTGATGAAGACTCCTTTTAG
>JAGGRR010000073.1 GCA_021159465.1 Methanophagales archaeon | reverse complement strand
CAGGCCATGAATACTTGGATAAAGGATATAAACATATATCCATAGCGGCAATATACTGAGGCACTTTTTTATATTCTATTGGCCCTGTAAATATAATCTCTCCGCTAAGTCCCATATATTTAACTAATTTTTTAAGTGATATTTCGTAATCTGTAAATAATGATCCCCCGACTATTAATAATTTTACATCATCTCGATATTTCAACACATCAGGAAGTGCTTTTATTACCTCGTCTAACTCAAAACACCGTTCTATCGCTCCAACAAACCCGATCACAAAACAATCCTCATCCAGTCCAAGCATCCTCTTCCCCGCTCGCGAATCCATCGGCTTAAAAATATCGGTATCCACACCGTTCGTAATCAACTTCGCATCATATCCGTATTTCTTCAGTCGCTCTACGAGCGAAGGCGAAACCGTTGTTATCCTATCACTCCTGTCGAGATTATGTTTCGTAATCCGCCACACGCCCTCCCTCAAAATCCATTTCATCACCTTATTTTTATAATACGCCGCCGCAGAATCCGGAAACCAGTCCTTGAGGTCGAACACTACCGGAACACCGTATTTCCTCGCCGCTTTTATCACCGCTGCACCGGCAAATATATGCGCCGCGACAACAACGTCTATCCCTTCTTCCTTTATTATCCTCTTGAATATCGCATACTGATACGGTGCATTCAAAGTATAGTGCAGTATAGGCTCCCTGAAAGGGAACTTTGTGGCTTCGTGCACAATCAACCTCGTCTCTCTCGCTCTGCCTCTACTCACATGAAAATGCGGCACGTGCACCTCATGCCGCTTCGCCAGCTCCTCGAATATGTAGTGATGCCTTGAAGGCACTGGATGATGTATGTAATCCTGTGTTGAAACTAAGAGTATCCTCATTCAGCATACTCACCATTTGCAATTTTTAATACCCTGATAAACTTCGCTTGCTCCTTTAAATCTTCTATATACCTTTCTTTATTCTTCCAAACAATGTAATCCCCCCATGCAGGATGACTCGCTATTTTCTTTGATTTTATTGCTTCATAAAGCTCTTCTTTGGAGATCACGTTATATTTCTTACGTATGTCCGCTATATCCGCTTCTGCAAGTATTATCTCTCGTTCTATAAACGAGATCAGACTTCTGTTAATTAGCTCCTCTTCCGATGCCCCTACGATTTTACTTATTCTCGTGGCTGAAACCATATTTACCCTCTCTCTTTAATGCCTTTGAAATTATCTTTGAAATTATAATTTTATTGTTTAATCAAATAAGTTTCTTCATCTCTATTTTACACCTCTAATTTAATACTTGTAATACCCTTATAGAGCCTTTCTATCTCTACCCCATCTTCAATCCAAAGCAATCAAACACCAAATCCGCATTTTCCGGCTCTAAATATCTCAATCCCATTTCTCCCACCTCTTCTCTCGAATACAAATCATCGTAAACATACATAAACGTCCAATCCTTTACTCATCAAAAGCCTGACTAAAGCAAGATTTCTGCTGTGATATAACTCTTTAACTCCTTCCCTGAAAGTTATACCCCTGATACATATTTTACCTCACTTAAAGGCATATCCATCTTTAAACACTCTACGCTGATTCTTTCCGCCCAGTATTCAATCATCTCATCATTTAACTCTCTTGCAGTCCTCAGCAACCTTGTATAGCCAAACTTCTCCCTACTTTCCATCTCTTTTATCAAAAACCATGGATACACTGGAATTACAATGCCCACCAACACCTGTAGATGGCAGATGTATCTGGCAATATTCGTAATTCGTATACTCTTTTGCCTCGTAAAAATCAATGCCCAGTTCATCTGCAATCTTAAGCAGTTCGTTTGCCATGCAGATGTTAACGTCGCGATAACAACCTTCTATGAGTTTTATAAATTCCGCAACGCGTGCAGAAGATACCAGATGCAAATTCGGTATGAAACTCTTATAGATTTCAAAAGCCTTCATTCCGCTCTCACCGTTAACACCACCCACAACCTTTGGAAACTCCTTCAGTCTTGAAATGCTGTATCCAGTCATTATTCTCTCTGGCGAGTGTGCCAGGTAGAATTCACCTGACTCTGACTTTGACTCTAACTCTAACTCTAATCCACTTTCTTCTTCCAGCCATTGCCTCACTCGCTTTTTGGTGGTCATCGGTGGTACACTCGTCTCTAAAACCACCAGATCACGCTTCTTCAATATCTTTCCAGCGTTCCTGAATGCGTTCTCCAAGATACTGAAATCCGGATTGTTATTCTCATCCGTAAACAGTAGCACACAAAACCTTTCAATTCCGCTGGATTGCCATACACCAACCCAAAAGGTGGCACATCCTTCATTACTACCGAACCCGCCCCAATCATCGCATACTCGCCTATTCCTATTGTTACACCGCAAACAATGGTTGAGTTCGCACCGATGCTCGCACCTTCTTTGACCACAGTCATGGTTAGCGTATCCACGTCCCAGCTAAAAGCTCTTGGATACAAATCATTTGTGGACGTTACCAAAGGTCCAACTAAAACATCGTCCTCTATCCTTACCCCTTTATAAACAGAAACGAAATTCTGAACCTTTACCCCATCTCCGATTCCGATCTCCACATCCTCATCTATATACACGCTCTTCCCTATCACGTAGTTTTTTTTCGATGCTTTCCTGCTCGCTGAGAATGACACAATAGAACTCCCAAATAAAAAAATAATACCCCTCTCTAATGAGTTTCTAGTAAAAGGAAGTGAATGTATCTTATTGTCGTGTCAATATCATAGTACCACGTGCCCTTCCAAAAAGAATTGCAACAGATGCAATACCCACTTACTACCACATAATCTATAATTATCACCTCATGCTCACATCTTCACATCTCAGTTCCATATAATGCCCTTTTTGACCCTTTTAACTCGTCACTATAAGTTATAAGTTATAGTTATTGATGTTTATCCTTCTTCTTCTCAAACCTTTCGACACTT
>JAGGRR010000072.1 GCA_021159465.1 Methanophagales archaeon | reverse complement strand
CTACCACATACCTCAATCATACTCACATTTTCTAGATATAGAATGTCAATCATCTCTTTAAACCTTTTGGCAATGTAGTCTAACGATCTGCGGGTATGCGAAGCCCTGAGCGTAGCGAAGGGTTTGGATGAGTGATAACGAACCGCATACCCGCTGTTAGGCGACGTTGTTTTCAACTTTTCACCACCTGTATGCCCATTATCTTAACGCCATCATTTGTCCTCATAGATAATGTTGCTGGTTCAGTAATAAGGCACTGTCCTTCTTTAATATTTATTATTTCTTGATTAACCCTTACTTCTACTGCCCCCTCAATAACATAGAAAATAACATAAGAAGCCATTTCACAAGTTGGCATCTCTCCACCGGCTTGAAGCTCAATAATTCTTGCTTTAAATTCCTTAGCCTTATAAAAGACATTCTTATCCCTTTCCTCATAGGAATATGCTTTCATTGCTTTAAGATCAAATACTTGCATCCTCTTCACCTCCTAAGTTTTGTTTGTTTTTTATCGCCCCATTCAATTAGTCTTTCTATTAATATTCCCATTATGGCTACAGAAATAATGGTTAAACTGAGTCTTGCTGCCATAAATTTTGGGCCAAGAAATTGAAGCTCTACCATCTCTTGTGGAATTTTTATGCATGCCCATGCAGAGAGAAACGCAATGATACAGGATATTTTGGCACTTTTTTTAAGTAAAGCAGAAGCCATAGGAAAAGCCACATAAAGAGGGCCTGTGGGCAATGCCCCCATCAATATGCCAAGAAAAACAGCCTTTATTCCAGCAGCTTTACCTAAGTATCTCACAACCATTTCTTTTGGTACAAACACACTGAAAAGACCCATCAATACCATCACAGCAGGAAGTATCAAAATCATTTCAATAAAGAAGTTCCATGAAGTTGTGATTACTGCCTCTTGTTTGTCAGGAAAAATTGATAGTAAAGCTATTGTAATAATTAAAGTGATTGCAAGAATGATAGCATCTCTTTTCATCCCCTTTCGTTGCGTTTCTTTTTCTTTAACATAATCTTTCATAGAATCACCCCCATGATAATACCAATAATGATTGCAATAACGAAACTTATCCCATTTCTCAGTAAAGCCATTTTCTTTCCCAATTCCTTTATTTCTAAGGGCAGTGTAACCATGCCAATCATGGTTAAAGTGGTAATGAACACTGCAACTGAGGTAACTGATGCTCCGCTTTTGAGGAGAGATGCTGCTAAGGGGAAAGAAATTAAAGAGGGGATGTGCAAAAATGCTCCCAACAATGCTACAATAAGTACTCCCCTAAAACCTGCTTGTTCACCAACGATTTTAGAAATTTGACTTTGTGGTATGGAACCTAAAAGCAGACCTATAAAGATTATAATAATGAGAACAGAAGGGAGAATACGAAAGAATGACTTTAATGCTACAGTTAGTGCTTGTTTTGTTTTTGCCCGATCCTTAATAATTGCAAATATCAAACAGCCAAAAGCAAAAACATTTATAAATATGGCAGTTGTATTCATGGTATATTCTTCCTTACATTTGAACTTAATAAATATTTAGCAATGTTGCCTAACGCTCCAAGCGTATCCGAAGTCCCC
>JAGGRR010000071.1 GCA_021159465.1 Methanophagales archaeon | reverse complement strand
AAGGATGAGGACAAGAGGGAGTTAAAAAGGAAGAGTATGGCAAAAAGTATCATACCTTTCACTTGAAATTAGACGTTCCTACGGGTAAATTATCAGATATTGTGCGAGTAATACCGCTTATCAAAAGCATGTTCAAAATGGTGGATGTGAGGGTAGAAATATATCGGCGGAAAATGGAGAAATGTCTGTGTCAGATTATGAGGATAAAATTAAAGAGGCAATCAAGCAATCAGAAGTGAAGATAGAAGAGGAAGGATTGAATGAGTGAAGGCGTAATTAATGGTGCATTTTAAATCTCCATACATTATAAAGGGAATGAATTTTATTAGAGGTTAATTGAAGCGAGATAAAGAGAAAAAGGAGAGAATGGGGAAGATAAAATGTAGCAGAAGCGGTTGCAACAGACCTGCTGTTATCTATCAGCGCTACTCAGGGCTGCATCTCTGTGAAAAGCATTTCATAGAGTACATCGAGCGGAAAGTGAAGAAAGAGCTGAGGCGACAGATGAAGATGGAGAGCGGTGACAGGATTGCTGTGGCACTGAGCGGCGGAAAAGACAGTTCGGCACTTATATACATGCTGAATAAGTTCTTTCATGACCGCAGGGATTTAGAATTCGTTGCAATCGCAGTGGATGAAGGTATAAAAGGCTTTCGTAAGCTGACATTGGAAAATGCCGAAAAGCTCGTGAACAAACTGAATATGGAGCTCTTCACATACTCCTTCGCTCATGAGTTCGGGTTTACACTGGACGAGATAGCATCAAAGGGATTCGAGCAGGCACCGTGTACATTCTGCGGCGTGCTGAGGCGGAGAGTGATAGACCGTAAAGCGAAGGAGCTGGGCAGTGCGAAGGTTTTTACTGCACATAACCTCGATGATGAAGTTCAGACCATAATGATCAATTACATAAGGGGCGATATAGAGAGATTGAGAAGATTGAAGACGCAACGTATCCGTATTGACGAGTTTGTACCACGAATAAAGCCGCTGCGGAGTATCCCGGAGAAGGAAATCGCTGTATATGCATATCTCGTAGGGCTACCACTGATCACTGCTCACTGTCCTTATGCCAGACTCTCGTTCCGATTCTCGGTGAAGCAGATGCTGAACGAGTTCGAGATGCGGCATCCAGGTACAAAATATTCGCTGCTGCGTGGCTATGAGCGTCTAATGGAGCTCATGCCTGCGCCTGCGGAGCCCACACAACGGCTATTAACCTGCGAGCGTTGTGGAGAAGCTTCAGCATCGAAGTTATGTAAAGTATGCGAGATTATCGCACGGGTCACCGCGCAATTATGATTACCGAGAACAAAATAAAGAAGATATTGGAAGAAGCGGGGATCATCATTTCCGCAGGAGGAA
>JAGGRR010000070.1 GCA_021159465.1 Methanophagales archaeon | reverse complement strand
TTTATTACGTCTCTGTTGCTGGCAATGATTACATTGTCTTCGGAATCTACTGCAAGTCCGCCTACTCCTAAACATTGTGTTTCGTTGTCTATTCTGGATGAGTATCTTGTCCATAACGCTGGTGCTTCTTCCCACCGCAAATACGGATAGGTTACACCTTCTATAATATCCCAGATGTTGGTGAAATCCCAACCGATAAAAGTTGCTTGCTGTTTCATCTCCGCGGTTGTTTTTCCTTCTCCGCCTGCACTGCTGCTCTGTCCAGATGTTTCTATGTCCCAGTAAGAATGTGTGATTGTTCCATGATGTTTATAGCCGATTAAACCACCAACGTAAGAACCACTACCGGTTACTTGACCAGTAGAATAAGAATTGATGACTGTTACACCGTAAACCTCACCAATTAAACCACCTATATCAGAAGATTCACCACTTACACTACTATGGGAATAAGAATTGATGATTTCGCCATCCCAGTAATTAAGACCCACTAATCCACCAACACGACCGGTACCAGTTACACTACCCATAGAATAAGATCTAAGGATTCTTGGCATTGTTGTTCCACCATATGGCTTTTCATTCGAGCCAACTAAACCGCCAACCTCATGTTGACCGCTTACGCTGCCATAAAAATAGCAGTTTTCAATTGTTCCACTGTCGTAATTGTGTCCAACTAAACCACCTACAAAATTGAGACCGATGCCGGTTACACTACCGGTTGAATAGGAATTGGTGATATTTCCTCTATTCTGACCAACTAAACCGCCGACACGCTCATTGCCTTTTATATCAACATCTTCCAACCCAACATCCTTTATCTCGCTTCCTGAAGCAATAGTTCCAAACAAGCCAACGAAATCAGTAGAAGGTCGGTTTATATATAGATTTGTTATTTTATGACCTCCGCCATCAAAAATTCCAGTGAATGGATTACTTGAATTGCCAATTGGTTCAAAACCTGCGCCTGAATTCCAGTTTACGGTGTCAGAACAGTCAATATCGTTGGCTAAATAATAATTTCCGGATAAATCGTTCTTCATATTTTGCAGCTCTTCACAAGTGGTTATTCCTGTGGGAACGGTTATAACCTTTGACGTGCTATCTGTCGCTCCATCGTCATCCGTAACCGTCAGGTTTACCGTGTAGTTGCCTGCGGTTGAGTAGCGATGAGTAGTAATAACACCGCTACTTGTATTTCCATCACCAAAATCCCAATCGTAAGCCGTTATATTTCCATCGGGGTCGTAAGATTCAGAAGCATTGAAGGTAATATTATCAGCGGTAGTGGGATTTTTTGGCGAATATGTGAAATTTGCAATAGGAAGCTTATTAACATCTACACTTATCGCTGTCCAGTTGCTGTTCATTGCACTATCCACCGCAACAGCCGTAAGCGTGCAGTTGCCTGAATCCATCGTAGCAGTATCGAGCTTGAAAATTGGATTGGTAGTGCCAGTGGTATTCACTGCAACAAGCGAATCATTTGCATACAGCGCAGTATGATTTATACCACTGCCGCCTGTGTCGGTTACAGTTGTTTCCACCGTGAAGACACCTGAAACGGTATCACCCTCACCGGGTGAGGTTATAGATACTGTCGGAGGTGCAGTGTCTGCGGGTGTTTGTTCAACGTAAATATTATCCCAGAGCACCTTTGCGTATTTATCCCATAACAACACTCTGGAGATGTTGCCTGTTGCACTTCCCGGAAGGTCTAACTCCAGCTCCAGTCTGTTATCTATGTATGCGTACATCATATTGTTATCGTTGTCTATCACCAGTTTGAAGTTATACCACTGATTGGAGGAGAATGAGTAGCTCTTGTAAGCACTGCCCTGCTCGCTGGTCTCAGTATCATACCAGTATATTATGAAAGTTTCATCATCAGTCTTTGCATTGAAGCCGTACAGTAGTGAATAAGATGCACCTTTATTCTGTGTGATCGCGACACTTGCGTGTGATTGCCCCGATTTGTCTTCGCTAACGTTAAACATACCCTCTACCACTGCACTTCTTGTCCCGAAGTCCTGGTCAACATACGCATACGGTCCCTCGCCCGCGGGGTCGTCTATAACCATTACACCGTTTCCATCAATTTCGGTAATGTAGCAATCTGTAGAAGAGCTCACGAGCCATGCACCTTCGGAGAACCGTATGTTCTCAAATTGGTCGTTAAAGATACAGCCTTTTGAAGCGCGGACGTTGTCAAAAGCGGCTTTTATTGTTGTGCCTTCTGCTTCGCTCGCACCCAAACCGATGTCGCCTTTTGTAAGCCAGCCATCGCTCACGGATAGTACCAGATTTTCACCTGTTGATGGGGTCTTAACGTACACCGTTATGATGGGACCCTCAAATCCTACCTTCAGGGTACACCAGTAGTGATTCACAAGGTCACTTATAATATCAGAATTCAGATTTTCGATGGCTAAAACCGTCAGTTCGTCCTGTGTGATGTTGCTGTCACCATTTGCATCGTATGCTCGCTGCACGGTGGCATTTCCCTTCCATTCGCTACCATGTTTTTCTATCTGCACGCTTGCTATATAAAACCCGCCGTAGGGGTGTGTCTCGCCGATCTGTATAGAATCACGACCGATGATATAAGCGGCAGCTCCTTCAGTCCCGGTATCTATGAAAGCGAAATCGGTTTCCACAGTGTAATCCGTCCAGTTGGACGTGCCTTTCAGTTGGATAATGGGGTCGTTGCCATCCGCAGCGGGTGAGGTAGTCCAGAGATAATTATTGCCACTTTCATTTACATGTACAGACCACTCACCGTTATTTGGTACCCATGCACCGAGCGAGAAATTGGGGTCCTCGAAGTCGTCCTCGAACTCTATAGTAATCTCTTCCTCTGCCCTTGCCCAAGCCTTTTTCCATTCCAAATCCATGTTGTCGGTTATCTCCATGTGAAGTTCATAAGTGCCAAGCGGCAAATCGTCGAATTGCAACGTATAGTCTCCAGCAGAATATTCTTTCATGGCAAAAGGTTCTCCGAGCAAAACACGATTTCCCTCTCCCACGAGATAAGCGTAGAATCTATCCTTCCACAATCCTCTCAGTTTCTGTCCCGCAGTGCCACCGGCACCGCTGTTATCATAGTATGCCGATATGTTTACCGTTAGGGTTCCATTGCTCATGTCCATCTCAGCCGAGTCTATGAATCCACTGAGTAAGGGGAATACCGGGTCGCACACATTAGGGTCTTCCCAGAATAATCCATGAAATGGGTCTGAGAGGTCAGCGGCGAATTCACAAACTTTTAAATCTGTGCAACAGGCATAAGTAGTGTACCATTTAATTAAGGTCTCATCATCTAAAGGATATAAAGTATAAGTTGTGTAAGAAGTGGTGTCATTGTCGTAGATAAGGGGGTCGTAGGTGTGCCATCCTGTTCCTATCCTTACCCAAAGATGGTGGTTGTCGAATTCGTTTATGATGTCATTTAGTAGGACTTGACATGGATGATCCCCCCATCTGTGAAAGCTATTATATAATCTCCTGCCCTGTGGATTATAGCTGGCATGTTGTGAGTAAACGTTCTCTATTTCATCGTGGTCGTATGTATTATTTGGAATATCTACCCATGTTGCTCCATCTCCTGACTTAGCCCTTTCGACGTGGTGAAGATGCCAATCCCATAATGTCCAGCGGTCATAAGCAATCTTATAAGGGTCTTCTCCAACCGAATTGACCCAGATATATACCTGTTCTGCATCGTTGCAATGTCTAGGAAATTCATCCTGTCTACACCAAAATCCGTAATACATGATTAGAATCGCATCGTTTGTGGTGGTAGTATAGGGATCATCTCCCTTATAAACTCGATAGAAAACCTTATCTGGGTAAGTTGTATCAGAATCCTTGACAAAATAAGGCTTATACATTTCAGCTATTTCTAGAGCAGTATATCCTGTCCCCGGGACATTGTCTCCGCCCCATCCCGCCCAATAATCAGGAATGCAAAACCTGGAATCCGAGTTTAAACCATATACATTCTCTGCATTTTCTATAGGTAAGGTTAATGCTTGCAGTGGAGCAGTTCGGGATGGAGCAATAACGCCTTCAGTTAAAGGTACCTTGCATTCCGTTGATAGAACATAATTCGTGATGGTTGTTATCGTGGACGAATTCTTTGAAACGATGATTCTATCGTAATCCAATGGTAGATAATTTGTATATTTTACTGGCATTGCCTTAATAATGAAATTACTGGTGTAATTGCCCTTCAATATTATATCAAAATGCAAAGAGAAATTTGATGAATCCTCCACCATTGTATATTCGACCATTTTTGAATCGAAAAGGTATTCCAATCCTTCCTTAAAGCCTTCTTCATATTCTGAATGGAATAATTCGACCATATACGCATAAACAGTGGAATCAATGACCGGTAACGGCATATCTATGGTCACATTGGCTGTTTGTTGATCCAACACATTTATCACCATACTTCTCAATGGTTTATCTATCGAAGGAGTCGATGTCACAGATTGGATAAGCTTCGAACCTTCTTCACATGATTTCGTTATCGCCTTTGCCATTTTATCATTTATCACATCCCTCCTCTTCACTTCCTTTATGCCGTAGGAAAGACTTTTTGCTTTTGTTTCAATATTTTTATCTCTAACACTTTTTTTCACCTCTATCAAGCTCCGAGACATTTATACGGCTTTTATTACCCTCAACTTTTCCCATAAGAGTTTCATTTCTTGCAGCATTCTTTATGAAGGAGAATACTCTCAAACCCTTCTTATTCCCGGAAATAACAGGAAATGCAACTTC
>JAGGRR010000069.1 GCA_021159465.1 Methanophagales archaeon | reverse complement strand
TTCTCAAACCAGTCTATATGGGCATGGGCAGCTGACATCGAATGCTCTCTTTCATTTTTACTTCTCTTATTATTTCCTTCACCTTTCTCCCCCTCTTTCTTATTGGCAAATACTCCCCGTGTGTGAGCCAGTAAGACCATACCCTCTTGACCGTTGAAACGCTGACCCTCATCTCAAACGCTATCTCTCTGTTGCTCTTTCCGCTTCTCTTGTGTCGCACGATGTATCTTACCTTCTTCTCTGTTCGTCTGCCGTAACCTATTAGTTGTTTGGGGGTATTTAAAGTCAAATTTTTTGGGACTATACAGTGGATTAGTGGAGAGGGAAAATTTGATCAAAGAAACTAATTTTTGTGTTTGGCATAGCAGCGACCCTTAGTTCCCGAGTGCTCGCGCAACTCAGTACAGTAAGGGACGCAGACGGGCTTATCTGCCGGGTTCGGGATGGGACCGGGAGTTTCCCCGCCGCTATGGCCGCTATGCCAATACCTGTTAACTTAATACTTCTATATTAATAAAAACCTTTCTTTAAAAAACCTGTCTAAAATGCGAGGAATACCATGAGATCTCATGGCATGGGATTGCAATAGCAGACTATGCTCAGATTGCGGTAAGCAGTACACCACAATGGGCAAAGACGCTTAGCCGTAAGATGTTCAACGTGCCTCATAGACACGCAGTGATGACCCTTCCAGACAAATTACGTCCGGTGCTGTCTGACCAACCAGAAGAAGGCTTTACCAAAGAGATATCCCTATATAGTTTATGTACTACAAAATAACTTCTTAAATTAATCCTTGATAAGGTGGAGACCGCGGGTTCAAATCCCGCCCAAGGCTCTTACACGGTAAGATAGTAAGATGGTAATGAAGAGAATTGTCACCATTGGTGGCTCAGATAGCAGTGGCGGCGCAGGAATACAGGCTGACATAAAGACATTCTCCGTTCTTGGCGTTTATGGTACTTCTGTAATCACCGCTGTTACCGCCCAGAATTCTAAGGGCGTGCAGGATAAACTGGAGATACCTGTTGAATTGGTGAACTCACAGATCGAGTCGATAATTGGCGATATCGGGGTGGATTATGCGAAGACAGGGATGCTCTCTTCATCTACGGTGATAATGGCAGTAGCAGCACGGCTGAAAGAATATGCGGTGCCTTTCGTCCTTGACCCTGTGATGAAAGCAGGTTCAGGCGGCACACTGATAGATTCCGCAGCAGTAGATACGCTCGTGAAGCATCTGTTGCCACTGTGTAGGGTTGTAACTCCGAATATAATGGAAGCATCGGCTATCTCAGGTTTGGAGATAAAAACACTGTCAGATATGAAAGAAGCAGCCATTGCGATACATGAAAAGGGCGCTCCCGCAGTGATCATAACGGGCGGGCATCTCGAGTGCGAAACAGGTGCGGATAGAGCAACAGATTTAGTATACGATGGTGATGGATTCAAGGAATTAACACTGGAGTATATAGAACTAAGACCAGGACCCGCGCAGGGTACGACTAAGGCTAAGTCTAAGGCCAAGGTACTGCATGGCAGTGGCTGTTCTTTCTCCGCTGCTCTGGCTGTAGGACTGGCGAAAGGGTACGATTTATCTGCGGCAGCGGTAAAGGCTAAAGCATTCGTTCATGATAGCATCATAGCCAGTGATACAATCTCCAATTATATGGTTGTGAATCCCGCACGCAGGATGCGAATAGATGCAGACAGATACAGGGTGCTGGAAAACCTCAGAGAGGCAGTAGGGCTATTGAAACGTACAAGAGGCTTTAAAGAGGTCATACCCGAAGTTGGAACGAACATAGGTATGGCGATAGAGGGAGCCACAGGTATAGAGGACATAGCAGCGGTGGACGGCAGGATACATCCCACTCATGAAGGCATACACCTGGGTTGTATCGAGTTCGGTGTGAGCAGTCACATAGCGCGGATGATACTGACGATGATGAGGTACGAACCAGATAAGAGGAGTGCTATCAACATTAAATATACACCGGAACTGGTTTCAGCATGTGAAAATGCCGGGTTGCGGTTAGCGTATTTTGAGCGTGATAAGGAACCCATGGGAGTGGAAACGATGGTATGGGGTATAGAAGAAGCGCTGAAGCAGGGGAGCAGAGGCAAAAGCAGGGGCAGAGCTCCTGATGTCATCTTCGACCGTGGTGCATACGGTAAAGAGGCGATGATAAGAATCTTTGATACCACTGCAGTTGGAGTGGTGAAGCGATTGAGAAGGTTGCTGAGCTAATGGAGGAGCTGAAGAAAAAGATGAATAAGACGAAAGAGAGGAAGAGGATTAAATTCACGAAGATGCATGGCTGTGGCAATGATTTCATAGTGATAGACGAGCATGAGGCGGAGGTGATACCAGAGCGTTATAAGGAGAAACTCAGTAGGGAATTGTGCAGGAGGAAGCTCTCAATAGGAGCAGATGGCATCATCTTTGTCTGCAAGCCTGACCCTGGCTCCGGTTATGAGACGCAAATGCGGATATTTAATGCAGATGGAACAGAGGCGGAGATGAGTGGAAACGGTATGCGATGCTTTGCCAAATATGTATATGAGCGAGGGCTGGTTCACGGGCGACGGATGAAGGTGAAGACACTGGGCGGTCTGGTGGTGCCGGAGGTGAAAGACCTTATTGATGGACGAGTTGCCACGGTAAGGGTGTTTATGGGCAAACCCCGGTTTGAGTGGTTGAATAAGCCTTTATACGTGAATGGGATAGGCGAGATAAAATTGACATCCCTGAGTCTTGGTAACCCCCATGCTGTTGTCATTCTTAACTCCTTTAGCGATCTTGATGTGGGTATGGCGGGTAAGAGCATCGAAACGCATCCTGCTTTCCCTAACAGGACGAACGTGAATTTCGTGTTATTGGGGTCGGGGGATAGGGACAGGGACAGGAATGAGATAACAGTGAGGACATACGAACGAGGCGTAGGGGAGACGCTCTCATGTGGAACTGGTTCGACGGCTTCTGTGCTCGCATTGAATGAACTCGGTATCATCAATGCTTCCACACCGGTAACAGTCCATACGCGAGGTGGTGATTTGAGCGTGGAAGTGAAAGAAGAGGGTGCATACCTTACAGGACCAGCGGAGGAGATATTCGAGGGTGTATTCACATTACAATTACAATTACATTATGATTAGAATTAGAATCAGATTATGAGGTTGATAGTAGGAATAACAGGAGCGAGTGGCGCGATATATGCGAAGAGATTGCTGGAGATGCTTCATGAGCGAGGGGTGGAGATTGATTTGATCATCACTCCGTATGGGCGCTACATAATAGAGTATGAACTTGGAATAGGGGTGAAGGAGATAGAGAAGTTTGCAACGCGCCTCTGGGACGTTGATGATATGGCTGCTGACATTGCAAGTGGCACACAATTGTGTGACGGAATGGTAATAATACCATGTACGATGAACACAGTGGCAAAGATGGCACATGGGATAGCAGATAATCTGCTTTTACGCGCATTTGATGTGATGCTGAAGGGTAACAGGAGCAGGAGGATAATCATCGTGCCCAGGGAGACACCGCTGAATGAGAACCACCTGGAGAATTTACTAAGGATAAAGCGAATGGGTGTGACGATTATACCACCGGTGCCTGCCTTTTATTACCATCCAAAATCGGTTCAGGACATGGTGGACTTTATTGTGGCGCTTATTCTTGACCAGTTCGGCATAGCGCATACAGTACCGAGATGGAGGAAGCCATGACGATGATGGATATAGATATACCAAGGGTGGTGATTGCGGGAGACCGAAGTTCGGCAGGTAAGACAACCCTCTGCATCGGGCTGTTGAGCCTGTTACGCGAGCGTGGTTTACAGGTTCAGGGCGTCAAAGTCGGGCTTGACTACATAGACCCTGGATTTCATACACTCGTCTCGGGCAGGCAATCAAGGAATCTTGATGGCTTCCTTATGTCGCCGGAGGTGGTGAAGGAGCTGTTTGGAAGGGCTTGTGAAGATGCGGATATAGCGATTATAGAAGGAGTGAGAGGGCTTTACGAGGGTTTGAACTATTACGATGATGTGGGTAGTACCGCCCAGATAGCGAAGATTCTCCAGTGCCCGGTTATACTGGTGGTGGATGCTGCGAGCATAACGAGGAGTGCTGCCGCACTGGTCAATGGATACAGGAGTTTTGATCCCGGAGTCAACCTATCAGGTGTTATCTTGAATAATATCGGGAGTTCACGACATGGAGAAAAGGCGGAGCGTGCAGTGGAGGAGTATTGCGGGCTTAAAGTAATAGGGAAGATACCATGGAAGAGCAATCTGGCAATCTCCATGCGGCATCTTGGCTTGATTACCGCAATGGAATGTAAAAGCCGCTGGGACGATTTCAATAGCGTTCTGAAGAGCATAAAAGAGACTGTAGAGTCAAATCTGGATATATCCGCAGTACTGGAGATAGCAAATACCGCGCCCGCACTGAAGCTGCCAGAACCGAGACTATTCCTGCATAAGCATCATACTCATACACGCCCTCGAGTAAGGATTGGAGTTGCTTTTGATGAGGCTTTCAATTTTTACTACCATGATACACTCGATTTACTCAGGCAGGAAGGAGCGGAGATTGTCTATTTCAGCCCAATAAGGGCAAGAAGGCTGCCAGAAGGACTTGATGCTCTCTATATCGGCGGCGGCTTCCCCGAGATCTATGCCCGCGAGCTGGCTGCGAATACGCAGATGCGACGGGCTATCAGGGCTTTCCACGATGCTCATGGCGTTATGTATGCTGAATGCGGTGGATTGATGTATCTCTTAGATGAGCTTGAGTATGGTGGTGATACTTTTGAGATGTGCGGTGTGATAGAGGGCAGAGTGAAATTTCGTGAACGGAGATTGGTGAACTATGTGGAGGGAGAATTTAGAAGGAGTTGCATTCTCGGTAGTCGAGGCATACGGTTCAAAGGGCATGAGTTCCACCGTTCAGTGATAGAGCTCGGGGATGAGAATAAAAATAAAAACCAGTTTGCATATCGAATGCTGAGAGGGGAGGGCATCTATGAAGGACTGGACGGGCTAATAACGAATAACTGTCTCGCTTCTTATACACATCTGCATGCAGCCTCGTATAGAGAATTCGCACCGAACTTCGTTGAGAGTGCAAGAAGAGCAAGAGGGCGGTCACAGAAGTAGTAAAGAGAATCCTATCAAAGCATAGAAGTATGAAGTATGGGGTCGGTGCGATTTGAACGCACGATCGGCGAGTCTGGAGCCCGCTGCCCTACCGGACTAGGCCACGACCCCTTATCACCCATTATTATTTTTGTTTTTTATAATAAAAATCTTCCCTGTACTGTATCATCCAATTTTAATTTTGTATGATTTCACGAAGTGGGAGGCATTCTATGAGTTCCATATCCGTGTCATCATTGGGCTCCCTGTCGGTTCTTTGTGTGGATATAACCTTATACTTCCTCTGTGCTCTGCTCCCTTTCCTGATTAAAACACCCTCAGAATGCAGACTCGACAGATAGGTTGATAAAGTACTGAGTCGAATATCCACACCGTATACCTCTTCATATATTCGTTTTAACTCTGAAGAGGTGAACCAATCGCGGGGTGCCTTCTTATCATAACGGAGGAAATATTCCAATCTGCCCTTTATCGTGAGGTCCTCATTGTCCACATCATAAGGGTCAATACCCGAAGGAGAAGGTATTTGGTCCTCCAGGAACCGCACAATACTCCTTATTGTGGTAGATTTGAACGCTTCATTCATCAAATCACCCTCTCGCTCCATAGAAGTCTTCACGCCCTCTTCGTTCGTCACTTCCACGCGCACCTTCAGTACCATCGCTATCTGTTCACGTATTCAATGAATATATGAAAGGTAGATCTATGCTATATATAAAGGATATGGTAGAAGGGGTGGAGTGACCATACATTTCCACTGGAGTGAATGCGAGAATAGGTGAAGAGATGGAAAAATATTTACATTGATAAAAGATAAAAAGGAAAAAAACATGGGAGAAGCGGAGGACTGAGAATTGGCACAGGATAAGGATTATTACGAGATTCTGGGTGTAGATAGAGGAGCATCAGAACAGGAGATAAAACGCGCTTATCGCAGATTGGCGAAGAAATATCATCCTGACCTGAATAAGGATAATCCGAAGGAGGCAGAAGAGAAGTTTAAGGAGATCTCTGAGGCTTATGAGGTACTGTCAGACCCCCAGAAGAGGGCAAATTATGACAGATTCGGACATGCCGGCGTTGACTTTGGTCCCGGTGGATTCGATTGGTCGAAGTTCACAAGGTTCAGTGATATAGAGGACATATTCAGGGATATATTCGGCGCAGGTTTTGGCTTTGGCGGCAGGGGTAGAGGAGAGAGCAGCAGCATATTCGAGGACCTCTTTGGTGCCGGTGGATACCGGAGCGCTGCTGAGTATCCGGAGAGGGGCAGGGATATCAGGTATGACCTGGAGATAGAGTTAGAGGATGCAGCACGGGGTATAGAGAAAGAGATAGAGGTGAGCAAAAAAGAAACCTGCCCGGATTGTAAGGGCACCGGAGCGTCAAATGGGGGCTTGCAGACCTGCCCTGCATGTGGCGGCACCGGTGAGATAAAGCGAGTCCAGAGGCAAGGGTTTGCTCAATTCGTCTCCATTACCACCTGTCCGCGATGTGGGGGCAGGGGTAAAGTGATAGAGAAGCCTTGCAGTACCTGCGGTGGAAGTGGTAAAATAAGTGTGAACAAGCGTTTATCAGTACGAATACCGCCTGGAGTGGATACCGGTAGTAGATTACGGATACCGGGAGAGGGTGAAGCGGGTGAAAGAGGCGGTCCGCCCGGTGATTTATACCTGGTGATACATGTAAGAGAACATGAAATCTTCAGGAGGGAAGGGGAAGACCTGTATTGTGATGTCCCTGTAAGATTCGCTCAGGCGGCTCTCGGGGATGAAATATGGGTGAAGAACATATATGGCGATGAAGTGAGGTTGAAGATCCCTCCGGGTACACAATCGGGTACCATCTTCCGATTAAGAAACCAGGGCATGCCGGATTTAAAGGGACATGGACGGGGTAACATGATGGTCAGGATAAAGGTAGTAACACCGAAGAAGCTGAGTAAAAGGCAGAAAGAACTGCTAATAGAGTTTGATAAGGAGGAAGAGAAGCAGAGTAAGAGGGGTACTTATTCTACCTCTACCTTCTGGAAGAGAAGAAGAAAGATTAACTAACTTTATATAGGTGAAAAGAAAGATTAAAATAGAAATAGAAAAGATGAGAGGGGGAAGTCATGGAAAGACCGCTAAGGACACCGATTCTCTCTGTACTGGGACATATAGACCATGGGAAGACCACTTTACTCGATAGTATCAGAGGTACAGCAGTAGCAGCGAAGGAAGCGGGTGGTGTAACGCAGCATATAGGTGCTACGGAGATACCAATTCAGGTGATAAAGGAGATCTGTGAACCCTTAAAGAGCGATTGGACTGGAATTGAACTTCCAGGATTATTGTTCATTGATACTCCAGGGCACTACGCTTTTGCATCACTGAGGAAGCGGGGAAGTGCTCTGGCAGATGTCGCAGTACTTGTGGTGGATGTGATGGAAGGTTTTCAACCCCAGACTTACGAATCATTGAGCATTCTGAGACTATTGAAGACTCCTTTTGTTGTCGCATTGAATAAGATAGATAGAATAAAGGGCTGGCAGTCATCGAGGAAGCCATTTATTATAAATTACCAGACACAACCGGAATTCGCGAGCAGGGAGCTGAATACACGGATATACGAGATAGTGGGTGACTTATATGACAAGGGCTTCTCCGCTGACCGATATGACCGGATCAGTGACTTCTCAAGAACTGTGAGTATCGTGCCGGTGAGTGCGAAGACAGGGGAAGGAATAGCAGATTTGCTACTCGTTCTTATAGGTTTGGCGCAGAAGTACTTTGAGAAGAGCTTGCGGCTGCATCTGGAAGGTCCAGGTGTGGGTACGATACTGGAGAAGAAGGAGGAGCGCGGGCTTGGAACCACGATTGATGTTATATTGTACGATGGTAAGCTCAGCGTGGGAGACACGATAGTGGTGGGAAGCGCGGAAGAAGAGCCGATAGTGACAAAGATAAGGGCATTATTAAAACCGAGAGCACTTCAGGAGATAAGAACAGAGCAGAGATTCAGGCGTGTAAAATCCGTGAGTGCCGCTGCAGGGGTGAAGATAATGGCGCCAAATATAGAGAATGCACTTCCAGGCTCTCGTGTTCGTGCTGTCCCCACTACGGGTAATGTAGATGTGGATATAGAGCGGGTAATTGAAGAGATGAAGGATGAAATAGCGGAGATGAAGCTGGACACATCATCCGAGGGGCTGATTATAAAGGCAGACACGATGGGTTCTCTGGAAGCATTAGCTCTGGAATTGAGAAGCGAGAAGATAGAGCAGATAAAGAAGGCGGAAGTGGGGAATATCTCAAAGCGAGATGTAGTTGATGCCACCATGGTCAGTGACCGCTATTTGAGAGCTATTCTGGGCTTTAATGTTGATGTTCTACCCGATGCGAGAGAAGTAGCCATGCAAAATGAGATCCCTCTCTTCGTGAGCGATGTCATTTACAGAGTGATAGAGGATTATGAGAACTGGGTCAAGGAGGAGAAGGAACGAGAGAGACAGGAGAAGATAGACAGGCTGACAACGCCAGCGAAGATAAAGGTACTACCCGGGTGTGTATTCAGGCAGAGCAAACCTGCTATATTTGGGATTGAAGTATTGTGTGGCAGGATAAAGACTGGTGTGGAATTGATAAAGTCAGACGGCACAAATATAGGTAGTATAAACGAGATACAGAACAGAGGTGAGAGCATAGCCACTGCAGATGAAGGTATGCAGGTGGCTATCTCGATGAAGAAACCCACCTTTGGGCGGCAGATAAAAGAGAATGAAATCCTATATGTGGATGTGGATATAGAAGAAATGAATAAGCTGAGAGGTTTACTGTCACCGGATGAGGAGAAGTTGCTGACGGAAGTGTATGAAATAAAAACAAATAGGAGGAGAAGAGATGCAGGTCGTGATTAGTGACCCAAAGACGGGTAAAGGATACAAGCTGGAAGGTAAGGATGCAGAAGTGAGTGCTCTATTCGTGGGTAAACGGATAGGGGATTTAGTGGATGGAGATATCCTGGGGCTAAGTGGCTATATGCTGGAAGTAAGAGGTGGCTCAGACCGTGATGGTGTACCAATGCGGGCTGATGTACCAGGAGCAGGAAGGAGGAGAATCCTGATCACTTCACCGCCCGGTTACAGACCCCGGGAAAAGGGCAAGAGAAGAAGGAAGTATGTCAGGGGTAATGAAATTTCAACTGATATATCGCAGATAAATGTGAAGATAAGAATGTATGGTAACCAGCCGATAGAGAAGATATTTGGTGAGATGGAAGAGGGAGGGGCGTGATTGAGTTCGTTAATTGAGACCTTGATTGAAGGCATGTTAATGTTATGCAAAGACAAAGAGCAAGCTCTTTTCATCCAAATGCATATTTGAAACATAGGAGGAACGTCGTGGATGGGTTAAAGGCGAGGACGAAGATAATCAAGATGATGGAGAATGTGGATATGGAAACGGAAACGACGGCAAGGATGATATCGGAGTTCGCTGCTTTGGGTTATCATTCATCATTACATCATTTACACCTGCTGGAAGAGGAGAAGATAGTGAAACGAAGCGGTAAAAGACCCTATAAATGGACATTGACCGGAAAAGGACAGAAAGGTATCATCAAAGATGAGTGAAGAATTGCTCATGATTCCAGGACCGGTGCCGGTATTACCTCGCATTCGTAATGCGATGTCAAAGCCGATGATATACCACCGCGGTGATGAATTCAGGGAGATGTATGTGGAGATAGTGTCAGCGCTGAAGTGGATATTTCAGACGAGGAACGACCTCTTCGTGCTCAGTGGCTCAGGTACATGTGCAATGGAAGCGGCGATAGGGAACCTCGTTCGTAAGGATACCCCCATAGTGAGCATAGCCAATGGCAAGTTTGGCGAGCGGTTAGTTGAGATAGGAAGGAGGTATAGCGATAATGTCACCGCAGTTAACTTCGAATGGGGCAGTTCAATCGAACTGGAAGAGGTGAAGGCCGCTATGGAAGAGAAGCATCCTCAGGTTGTTACAATGGTACATAACGAAACATCAACGGGTATTCTCAATCCAGCAGAGGCTATTGCAAGACTCACACGTAAGTACAATGCACTCCTCGTGCTGGATTGCATCACCTCGATTGGGGGTTACGAAGTGCCGGTGGACGATTGGGGAGTAGACATTGCCATCGTTGGCTCACAGAAATGCCTCGGTGCACCGCCTGGGTTGTCAGCAATCTCGGTAAGTGAGCGTGCATGGAAGATGATGCTGAATAATAATGATGGTGGTGATAATAGTGAGAGACCATATTATATGGACCTCATCGCTTACAAAGACAGTTTTGATAAGGGACAAACGCCCTATACACCTGCTTTACCACTGTTCTTTGCATTGCATGAGGCATTGGAGTTGATAAAAGAGGAAGGAATGGTAAAGCGAGTAGAGCGTCACAGGAGACTCGCAAATACTCTCCGCTCTGCGGTCACAGATATGGGGTTGAGTTTATTCCCGAGACTGAACGATCTGAGTGCGTACTCCAATACGGTAACTGCGATAAAGGTACCGGAGGAGCTCGATGATGCACGCTTGAGGGGCGGTATGCGAGAGCGAGGGGTGATGATCGCAGGAGGTCAGGGTAAGCTGAAGGGTAAGATTTTTCGGATAGCCACAATGGGGAATATAAGAGAGGGTGAGGTCTCAAGAACCATACAGGCACTGGAGGAAACACTGAGAGAGTGACAGAGATGAAGAGGGAGCTGAAGGTTGTTCCTATAAAAAATGGCACTGTTATTGACCATATCTCTGCCGGTCAGGCACTGAATGTGCTTCACATACTGGGAATCAATGCAAAGACCGACGCGATTGTAAGTGTGGTGATGAACGTACGTAGTGATAAGATGGGCAGGAAGGATATAGTGAAGGTAGAGGACAGGGAACTGAAGCCGGAAGAAGTGGATAAAATCGCTTTGATTGCACCAAATGCCACTATAAATATAATACGCAACTCGGAAGTGATAGAGAAGCATAAGGTATATTTACCTGAATTTATAGAGGGTATAATAAGATGTTCGAATCCCAATTGCATATCTAATGCGGAGAGGGAGCCGGTTGTACCCAGATTTGTGACTTTGAGCTCAAATCCTCCAAGGTTCCGGTGTTTCTACTGTGAGCGGATAATGGAGGACGTATCAGGGTATATATGAAGGATAATATGAAGGAGAGGAATGCGCGAGTAAAGAGGGAGACGAAGGAGACGAGGGTGGTGGTGGAACTTGAACTTGATGGTAAAGGTGCCACTAAGATAGACACTGGAATTAAATTCTTTGACCATATCCTCACTGCTTTCGCCACTCATGGATTCTTTGATCTCGTTGTGAATGCAGAAGGGGACCTGAGCCATCATATCATCGAAGATACCGCTATCACTCTCGGCAAAGCGTTCAAAGATGCAATTGCAGCTGATAGGGCTAAGACCGTGAGGTATGGTCTCGCTGCGGTACCAATGGATGACTCTATTGCGAGATGTGCAGTAGATATCGGAAGTATAAGTGGAGAGGGTAGAAGCTACACAGTCTTAGAATTGGGCTTAGTCAGGGAGCGGGTTGAAGACCTCAGCACCGAGGACATACCCCATTTCCTGGTTTCTTTCGCATCACATGCAAATCTCACACTCCACATATATGCAAGGGGGGAGAACGAGCACCACAGGATCGAGGCAATATTTAAAGCGCTTGGTATTGCACTGGATAAGGCAACGAGGGTAGAAGAGAGGAGGATAAAGTAATAACACGTGCGCATTTCGCGACCGGGAATCTGGGAATAAAAGTTCATATTCCTGCTCTTGCGATTATGTATGTGGAGATTGCTGCTCTGTCTTTGTGATCAATCGTGGTATGAGGGTTGAATACCTGCCTAATTGTATCCCATACCGCCTGTTATATTCTGATATATCCATCAGTTCTCCTGACCTGTGTCTCGCTCTCTTTATTCTCATATCTTCTATCTCCCAGCCTTGCTCCTTCTCAAGTTTGCGTAGCAGCTCCATGCGTCGCATCACATGTAGCTCCTGCTCTGACCGAACATAGAGGTACCAGTCATCGGGATATTCATCAAAGAAATCCTTATGCGTCTCATTCTCTGCTTCCAAACTCGCTAAACGTGGGTCTCGTAATGCAAGTGGTCTGTGTAGCAGTTTAGCACACATCGCTATCGCCTCCTCCTTCGTCTCTACCGGAACGAGCATGTGCACCGGACAGGGCTCTACCTCCTTCTTCTCGCCTGTTACACCATCATACATCCACCACTTGCTCCTGTCATGTCTGTCACCGATGAAGAAACGTACGAACTTGAAGCCGGAAGGACCCACTACTACTGGTATACCCGACCTGAGGAGTCCAGAAGCCACCGCATACATTTCCTCCGTTGCCGCACCCCACATTATCACAACCACTGGCAGTCTCGCATAGAGATAATCCACAACCTGCGTCCAGTTCGCCTTTGGAGTGTACCCACTGCCGACCAGAGCACCACGATAAATTGCTGATGGTACATGAGAGATCGCGGTGCAGCCACCAAAATTCACCAGCCCCTTTAATACCCCCGCTGCAATATACTGCTGGAATAGACATCTTCGCTCTTCCTTATCCATATATTTCGCAGCATCTGCTGCTACACACCCCGATACGCAGACGAGATAGTTTCGTTCCAGGAAATATCGTGCCATGTCTGCAACTTCTCGCTCGGATGTACAGCCACAGCCTATTATATTCACCATCCCCGGTCCATTCCCACCGAGGATAATACCAAAGGTCAGGTCTCGCCATTCCAGTTCTGACATTGGTCCTCTACCTGCACGCATGAGATACCTGTCTTCTCTTATTTTGCCTGCTGCCGATGCTGCACTGATCACCAGGTCGAGTATCCGAATACCTTCAGGACATACCTGCTCGCACCGGGCACAGAACGAGCAATTGTCGTAGACTTCTGCGAGTGCATTCAAATCACCGTTTGCAGCCTGTACCATCGCATTGCTTATTGCAACCCTGCTCGGGCATATAGAGAAGCATTTGTCACAGCCTTTACAGCGCAGTGCCTCCCGTCTCAGTTCATCTCCGGACATCAAATAGTCTCCCCTTCTCCTGCGCTTCTGCTCTCTCGCCAGCTCGACTGCCAGTTCACCTGCCTTCTCCGGATCTGTAACTCGCACACATTGTCTGGATATTACATCCCCTGTCTCTGAGAAAGGTTCTGGTTCTAAGCCCTTCACCGGCGTGTACCCCGATACTATCACGATTGTATCCACACGCTTCGCCTCCTCAACCACATCGAACTCGAAGCATAAGTCGCTAACAACAACAACATCCGCGATCCCTGACCTGATCGCCTTCCTTGCTTTTACACCAGAAGATAGTACCTTCGCTCTATTATAAAATCGAGGCAGGTCATGTCCAACAGCACCAGCACCACAGATCTCTATCTCCTCCTCCTGATGCTCCCTCACCACATACTGCACAGCAAACCATGCAGGTAGGAAATTATTACCAATGAATAGTATAACCGGCTTATCTGTGTCAATTGTGCCCATTCCTACTTCAATCTCAGCAGCAGGGAATTCAGGATATTCTGTTGCTGCATGTTTACCAGCATTGAGGAGATCAAAGCAGCACATCTTTATGCTCTCTGCCACTTCCATTACGAGAAAAGTAAGTGAGCCTGCATGTAGTGCTTTCTCTTCCAACTCCCGTTCACTCTCGTTACTGAAATACGCACTTATAAGTAGCTCGGACAGCTGCGATTCCGCATACGATAGCGCTTTACTTACATCAGCCAGATCCTGGATGTAAAAACCTGTCAGCATTGACGTGTTTGGGGTTGGATATGTGATCGTGCTTCCCATGTCTATCTGTCTATTTGGACCGAATAGTTGAAGTGAGAACTCGAACAGCTCTTTCGCAACTGCTAATTGCTTACACAGCCCTTTACAAGCTTCCTGCAAGCTCCTCTTCGCATGGTAGGCTCTTAAATCAAGTCCACACAGTCCCTCATTGCCTGTACAGGGTCCCTGAGTGCAATCTTTACACTTAGATACTTCAATTTCATTTACAGTGTAAACTGGACAATAGCGGTCCATGAGTACATTGTCCCATTCAGCGATATCTGTGGCATGAGCATATATGTTTAATTTAGGTCTCCACTGTTTCAATCTCCTCTCACCTATCTCAGTGAGTATATCCATAGCGATGTCCTCCAGATCCCTGCCATGAAGTCCATGTACTGCCTCTTCCAGATTCACCTCCACATCTCCTACTTTGACCACCCTCATCTTCTTATTATTCTTATCCATGCTCACATCCTCATTACTGAACATACATATAAGTTACTTGCACGTCCCAGAAAAAGGTTAAGAAGAAAGATCGCGATAAATTATGCAGCAACAGAATGTAGCCATTTCGGGTCGCGCCACCTGTTTTGAACTAAGCATACCCTGCCATTCATCATCTGTCAGCCTGTTCTACACCGGCTGCTTGATCATAGACGCCCTGGAGTAATTCTCCTAAAGGGTTATAATTGATAACTTCCGATGGTTCATGGATTATAAGCATAAGCCAAGGCCCGGATTTGAACCGGGGTAGAGCTGATCTGCAGTCAGCCGCGTGTGCCTCTCCGCCACCTTGGCTGTATTTCTATTTCTATTTCTCTTCAACGAAAAATTTCAATGAGAGCAGAAAAAGAATTAAGCACTTTACAGTTCTGATTTCATCTGAGTCCGGCATATAAAGGTGTGGACGTTAGTAGCTGCGGGCTGAAAATCTCCCCTTTCGGGTCGATTCTTACACCCCAGCCCTATCAAACCGTTCTTCTAACGGTGTCCACGAGGTCTCTTTTTGGGGCTGGCTTCGAGCTTAGATGCTTTCAGCTCTTATCCATTAGCGCGTAGCTGCCCGGCAATGCCCTGTCGGACAACCGGTACACCAGAGGCGCCGCTGCTCTGTTCCTCTCGTACTAAAAGCAGCTTCCCCTCAGACCCCAGCACCCCCAATAGATAGCAACCGACCTGTCTCACGACGGTCTAAACCCAGCTCATGATCTCCTTTAATAGACGAACAGTCTTACCCTTGGCTGCTGCTGCACAGCCAGGATGGAGAGAGCCGACATCGAAGTAGCAAACCTCCAGGTCGATATGGACTCTCGCTGGAGACAACTCCGTTATCCCCGGGGTAGCTTTTCTGGCGTCTTTAAGCCCTACCAAAGAGCTATAAAGGTTCGCTAGACCCGACTTTCGTCCCGTGACCTCCTGCTATGCGAGGTCACATCAGGCTGACTTTTGCTCTTGCACTCTACGGTGGAGTTCTGTCCCACCTGAGTCAACCTTCGGGCACCCTCGATATCTTTTCAAGGGTATGGCGCCCCACCTAAACAGCCCACCAACCGATGTCCTCTTCCGAGTTAGGGACACAACTCCAGAAGGGTAGTGTTCCATTGGCGGCTCCGTATTCCCTGGCGAGAATACTTCGTTGCCTCCTACCTACGCTATACATCCGAAGTCGTGGCTCAACGGCAGGCTGCTGTAAAGCTCCACGGGGTCTTCGCTTCCCCTTGGGGGTCCCCGGTCTTTTCACCGGGATGATGATTTCGCCGGTTTCCAGCTAGGGACAGTAGAAGGCTCATTCCTCCTTTCGTGCAAGCCGCCAATTAAGCGGCTAGGTACTACGCTACCTTAAGAGGGTCAGAGTTACCCCCGCCGTTTATAGGTCCTTCGTCCCCTTGGAAGGGGCTTTCAGATACCTACACTGGGCAGGAGTCAGTGACCGTACTAATCCTTACGGACTTGCGGTCACCTATGTTGTTATTAGACAGTTAGCCTTCCCTTGTCACTGCGACCTACCTTTCACAAGGCAGGCACCCCTTCTCCCGAAGTTACAGGGCTAATTTGCCGATTTCCCTTAGCTGGATTTACCCGACACGCCTGAGCCTGCTCAGCTAGGGGCACCTGTGTCGGTTCTCGGTACGGACATCCAGTCATCCTTTTCACGGACTCCCGGGCTCGACTGACTTCCGCCATCACACTTTCACCTACTTCTCGCCATTATGGCTCTCCATAGGCTTCAGTGCTTGGACGGTGCGACGACACCGCTCAATCTACCCGGAAGTGTCGGACGCCTTAAGGCATAGACTGGATGGCGCAGGAATATTAACCTGCTTCCCTTTTGATATGCTCCAGTTAGGACATATCTTAGGACCGGCTAACCCTTGGCTGACGAACATTGCCAAGGAAACCTGGCCCCTTCGGCGATCGGGATTCTCACCCGACTATGCTGCTACTATCGCCAGGATTCTCGTTCCTGCCCGGTCCACACCTCCTCACGAAGATGCTTCCACCCAGACAGGACGCCCCCCTACCGGATCTCCTCACGGAGCCCTGGGGTATCGGTGGTCAGCTTAAGCCCCGTCCATTTTCGATGCCACAAACCTCGGCTGGTGAGCTGTTACGCACTCCTTAGAGGATAGCTGCTTCTAAGCTAACCTCCCAGCTGTCTGAGGTTTGTGACGCTCTTTAGAGTTGACACTTAGCCGACACTTAGGGACCTTAACCCCAGTCCGGGTTCTTTCCCTCACGGACTGGGAGCTTACCCCCCAGCCCGGGCTCCGACCTTCTATGACGATAGCGCCTTCGGAGTTTGACAGGAGGGCGAGGTCTTTCGACCCCGTATCCTCCAATCGGTGGCTCTACAACGCTATCAATCTCAGGTCGGGTCATACTGTGGTATGTTTCGGGGGGAACCAGCTATTGCCGGGTTCGATTGGCCTTTCTCCACTAAACGCAGGTCATCCGAGAGATTTGCAAGTCATCACCGGTTCGGCCCTCCATTCCCCTTTCGGAGAACTTCAGCCTGCCCACGCTTAGATCACCCGGCTTCGGGTCATATCCCAATGACTCCACGCAGTTCATACGTCGTTCCTCTCTAACGATGCGAACCTGTTGGTTACCCTGCGGCTTCCCCTCTCCAGGTTAACCTCGCCATTGAGATATACTCCCTGGCCCGTTCTCCAGAACGTACGATACGACCCTGTTCAAGAACCCTCGTACTGATCCTTCACAGGATTTTCCTTCGGGCTCCTTCATCACTTTCAAGCCGTATCACACCATAGCCATTTAGTTTCAGGCTCTTTTCACCTCCTTATTCGGGGTACTTTTCAGCTTTCCCTCACGGTACTATTCCGCTATCGGTCTCAAGACGTATTTAGTTTTGGAGGTTGGTATCCCCCAGCTTCCCGCAGGAAATCCAACCTACGGTACTCAAGTAAAAGTCGAACCCGCTATCTTACGCCTACGAGGCTATCACTCTCTATGGCGCCTCGTTCCAGAGGACTTCGGCTTCGATAGTGTGGGTTCTATGACCTTTACTTGCAACCCCACATCTCCTCACTCTTTCGAGTGAGGATTCAGTTTGAACTCTGCCGCTTTCACTCGCCGTTACTCACGGTATCTCAATTGATTTCTCTTCCTGCTCCTACTAAGATGTTTCAATTCGGAGCGTTCCCGATCCCTAAGGACCGATCCAGAGGATCAAGAGTTCCCATTAGGGCATCCCCGGTTCTAAGGCTCCTTGTACCTACCCGGGGCTTTTCGCAACTTGGCACGCCCCTCTTCGGCGCTTGAGCCGAGCCATCCACTAAATGGCGTATACACCAGCTACCGAACTCATTGGATGTCAGAGCTGTAAAGTGCTTATGACAACTTCATCTGGCTACAATTGCCATCAGTTCTTCCCTGAATAACATGATGTTATTAGGTGCATTCCTCTACATATACATCCACATATGGACTCGCTGGGATTTGAACCCAGGGCCTTCGCCTCGCAAAGGCGACGATCTTCCACTGATCTACGAGCCCTAAGATAACCCCAGCATCTTATCATATATAAACTTTGAACCAACCCCTGGTGTAATCATTCAGTCCTGATTGACTTAGAGTTAGGAGGTGATCCAGCCGCAGATTCCTCTACGGCTACCTTGTTACGACTTAGCCCCCCTTGCGAGGCTTAGGTTCGAACACCCCAATAAGGATGTCCTCACCTAAACCCCACTCGGCTGGCTTGACGGGCGGTGTGTGCAAGGAGCAGGGACATATTCACCGCCCCGTTTTGAGGGGCGATTACTACGGATTCCGGGTTCACGAGGGCGAGTTGCAGCCCTCGATCCCAACTTAGGGTAGCTTTAGGGGATTTCCTTCCCCTTTCGGGGTCGGTACCCATTGTACTACCCATTGTAGCACGCGTGTAGCCCGGAGGATTCGGGGCATACTGACCTACCGTGGCCCGCTCCTTCCTCCACCTTAGCGGTGGCGGTCCTCACAGAGTGCCCATCCTCCTTGCGGAGATGCTGGCAACTGTGAGCGCGGGTCTCGCCCGTTGCCTGACTTAACAGGATGCTTCACAGCACGAACTGCCGACGGCCATGCGCCACCTCTCAGCTAATCTGGTAAGGTCTTCAGCCTGACCTTCATCTTGCTGTCTCCTCCGGTGAGTTTTCCGGCGTTGAATCCAATTGAACCGCAGGCTCCACCCGTTGTGGTGCTCCCCCGCCAATTCCTTTAAGTTTCAGCCTTGCGACCGTACTCCCCAGATGGCGGGCTTAACGGCTTCCCTTCGGCACTGGCACCACTCGCAGTGATGCCAACACCTAGCCCGCATCGTTTACTGCTAGGACTACCCGGGTATCTAATCCGGTTCGCGACCCTAGCCTTCGTCCCTCACCGTCGGACCTGGTCTGGTCAGACGCCTTCGCTACCGGTGGTCCCCCAAGGATTAATGGATTTCACCCCTACCCCTGGAGTACCTCTGACCTCTCCCAGTCCCAAGTCGAGCAGTATTCCCTGGAAGTTTGACTGTTAAGCAGCCAAATTTCCCAAGGAACTTACTCAACCGGCTACGGACGCTTTAGACCCAATAAAAGTGGCTACCACTTGGGCTGCCGGTGTTACCGCGGCGGCTGGCACCGGTCTTACCCAGCCCTTACTTCAGGTGCTTTTTAGACACCTGAACAGCCTCCTTAGGAGGCACTCAGAGTTCCCTTATCGTGCTTTCGCACATTGTAAAGTTTTCGCGCCTGATGCGTCCCGTAGGACCTGGGTTCTTTTCTCAGAACCCATCTCCGGGCTATTGCTCTCACAACCCGTACCGATCGTAGGCTTGTTGATCCGTTACATCAACAACAACCTAATCGGCCGCAGACCTATCCTTGGGCGCCTCAGCTTTTGGACATCCTGCATTCCAGCAAGCGATGTCCCATCCGGTATTAGCCCCAGTTTCCCGGGGTTATCCCGGACCCAAGGGCAAGTTGTCCACGTGTTACTGAGCCGTCCGCCGGTTTGGTCATCAGATGCAAGCATCGGATGACCACCCCTCGACTAACATGGCTTAATCGAACTCTGATAGCAGTAGCCTCTGGCAGGATCAACCAGTATTACCGAGCATGCACAAACGAGCATACACACACCCCTCTGAGCCAATCAGATTTACTGGATTACCAGTGGGTTAGCTCTTACGTCGGACACGAAATCACCATACTCGTGTCCCCATATGCATTCTTCTGTCTATAGCATAGTGGAAGTCAACCCATCATCCTCGGGTTATCCCCCTCTCAGAGTTGACGCCGGTACTATGCTACTATAAATGTATGATATCCTATTACTTTAAAAACCTTTCACCTGATATATAAAACTTTCCTCGTCATAAAACACCTACCTCTTCTATGCCTCTATGCTGAGCTCTTTGTAAAGCTCAAGATACTCTTCTCCTGTTTTTGTCCATGAATACGCACCTGCTCTTTCCTTCCCTTTTCTCTTCAATTCCTCACGGAGGCTCGCATCATGGAGCAATTTTGACATCCCCTCTGCTATGTCTTCAATACTATATGGACTTACAAGAACAGCAGCATCTCCGGCAACCTCTGCCGTCCCCCCTATATTTGATGTTACAACCGGTGTTCCTGCTTGCATAGCTTCTATTACAGGCATCCCGAAACCCTCACAGAGCGAGGGATAAACAAGTAAGTCAGCATGCTTTAAAAGCGTGTCCAGCTCTTTATCCGGTATGAATCCCGTAAATATTACCCTATCACTCATTTCCGCTTCTTTTACCGCGCGGTCACACCTCTTCTTCATCTTTTTCAGGTATGGATTACTGGATACAGCACCAGTTATTACCAGCTTCCCCCGATACCCCTCCTCCTTTACCAGTTTTGAGAACGCATGAATCAATCGCACAATATTCTTCCGCTCGTGTATTCCACCAACGTTAAGAATGAACCCGAACTCTAAATCGAATCGTGCTTTGAGGTTCTTTTCTATCTCTTCATCCGGCTCTGTTAGTTCTCGTATTCCATTGGGGATGACTCTAATCCGCTCTGCAGATACGCCCACTTTAGTTATAAGCTCATGCTTTGAATATTCAGACACCGTAGTTATCAGATTATTCAGGCGACACGCTTCTCGGGTACCACGTCGGTATAGCAGATGATTCCTGAAGAACCCCATCGCTTCACGGTATGTGAAAGGAATAACGTCATGTACAGTAAGAATGGACGGTACCTTCTTACGGAATGGAAAACTCCAGTTATAAGGGAAATGAATAATGCCTGCGCCTTCCTGTGATGCAATGTTCTGGATGGTAACGGAATCCAGCCATGCATTCTTCAATGACATTGAGTGCGAACGGCACGGTAAAGGAATGGTAGTAACATTAGGACAGTCTTCAAATATGCCCTCTGTCTCGTTAAATCGGTGTTTTTTGCAGAGTATAATCACATGATGTCCTTTCCCTGATACATACCTCGTTAGCTCTATAACGCCCTGCTCAACGCCACCCACAACGCCGTCGTATTTCCTGAAATCCATTACTATTTTCATCCTCTTAAAAGCTATCAAGTAGACTTTCAATATCCGTGATAGCCACATTTGTGGTCTCATCGGACGCGCCATAATACACATAAATCTTATCATCTCGCTCGGCAATACCGTTTGAGAATATCACATTCGGGAAGAATCCCGCAGTCTCGTAAGGTTCCGTGGGTGTCATTAGCGGCACAGATGCCCTTCGTATTACACGGTATGGCTCGTCAAGTGCGAGAAGCATGCAAAATAGTGAATATACGCTGTTATCCCCCTTAGCGTGGTAAATGACGAGCCAGCCCTCGGGAGTCTTTATTGGCGGCGCTCCTGCTCCTATACGCTGTGACTCCCATTTATTGTCTCTTGTACGTGCAATGCATTTATGATTTCCCCAGTGAAGAAGGTCAGGAGATTCGCTGTACCACATGGCAGGCATACCAAATCGGGTATTGTTTGGACGATGGAGTGCGACATACATGCCATTAACCCGCTCAGGGAAAATAGCTACATCCTTGTTCTCTGGATGAAATATAAGCCCTTTCCTCTCGATACTTCTAAAATCCTCGGTAACTGCTAAAGCAGTAGCCCATGAATCTTCGGAAACCGCAGTATAGGTGATGTAGTATTTACCGTCAATAAACGTTATTCGCGCATCTTCCACACCGTATCTCTCAGACTCATTCCCGGGACAAATAAAAGGTGCATCATCAACTTCAAAGTTGATGCCATCCTTACTCCTGGCTATTCTGATATGACTCAGGGAAGTGAGATATTCCTGCCCCCTATATACAACACTGCGTGTATCTTTCGGTATGACTTCAGGGTCAGAAGCGTCGAATTCCATAATATCTGGTTGCCCCTTTCCGTTATCATCAAACCGATATATCGGTGTGCGGATATATCCTTCCCTGGGTTCGCACCCCTCCGCTACACGCACCAGAAGAATGATTTCATCGCCAAAATTCGTTGCTCCTGGATTAAAGGAGCCAATCACTTTGTACCCTTCTAATGATGGTTTTACATCTCCCGGTTTTATTATCGGATTACTTTTGTGTCTTATTATCATTTTTCCCTCCCTTTTTATTATAGGAAGATAGATCAATATATAGAATAAAGAATAAATGAGAAAGAATAAAGGAAGAGGTGATGAATGGCATGGAATATATATATGCGGCATTGCTCTTGCATAACTCGGGCAAGGAGATTACAGAGGAGCGAATAAGTGCGATCATGGAAGCAGCAGGGATTGAGGCGGACATGGGTAGGATAAAAGGGCTGGTCTCTGCACTCAATGGCGTGAACATAGATGAGGCTATATCTCAAGCTCAACCTGCTTATGCCCCTGTAACAGCGGTTCCACAGGCACCTGCAGAAGCTCCTGCGGGTAAAGAGGAAGAGAAGGGAAGAGAAGAGGAAAAGGAAGAAGAAAAGAAGAGTAAGGAAGAGGAGGAGAAAAAAGAAGAGACAGGTATGGAAGGACTTGCATCTCTCTTCGGCTAACTTTGCTTTGTTTTTTCTTTTTTCGCTCTTCGCTCCGGTAGTGTAGCTCGGCCAATCATCTCGGCCTTTCGAGCCAAGGACTCGGGTTCAAATCCCGACCGGAGCATTACTCTTCTTTCCCATTCTCTGTCTGTCCAGCTCATAATTGAGTATCGTTATACACTGTGATGCGAGATAAGAGGTGGAACCAAGGGATAGCTTTTCATGCGGGAAGCGAGTGACGAACTTTTCTTCTTTCAGCGGTAGCCCCAGATGGTCTCCGACTATAAATACGGCATCCTCTTTCAGGTACAATTCGCTTATATCTCTGCCTTTCTCATGGATTATGTAAAAGAACTTACCATCAGATGCTAATTCGGAGATCAACTGTTGAAAGCTGAGTCTACGCACACGAATACCGGGGTTCTTTCCTTTTGGTGCCTTCTTTATCCATGATGCTATACTACGCTCATCGGGTGAGACAGCACGAAGCAAGCTGCCGTAAAATGATATTACCCTCGGTGGGTTTGGAGCACCACAGGCGACTACATGGATGCATGAGTCCCGCCTTAAATCATGACTTATCCATAGCGCATTGCAGATGCATCTTGCAACCAGGTCCATCCTGCCGCCACTACCCGGTAAATCATTCAATGAGAAGTCATTGCTCGTAGCTGCTTTCCTCGCATATAATATGAATTCCCTCATTCTTTTGATGAAAGACCTCTATAATAATCCAAATATTCATTAAAAAATCTTGTGCTCAGCGAGCTATATTTATAGCCCTTCTTTATTATCCATCTCAAATCTGAATAGGAGAATATCTTATTCTTATTACACTGCTGCTTCTATCGAGCGCTGATGCAGGTACAGGTATTACCCCGATTTCACAGATAAATGACTCATGACTCCGATGTCGGGCGGGAACTCGCGGTCTCTGGCATTATCAGCGCCGTTCTCTATACCAACTCCAACTCCAGTACCGCCCGGGCATATGAACCCGAAGATGCAGTATTTCTGACCCCCCGTGACAATTAGGGCTATGTATTGATAAGAATAGAAATTGAACCAGATAAGATGGTGCTCGGGATTGATGATAGCTCTGCTCAGATAGATGTGTTGTGCCATACTGAACGGGGGAATATAAGCTTTGGAGACGAAGTGGTAGTTGGAGGGGGAATTTCTGAGGAATATGATATATGCGTTCGCCATCCAGGTACAGAAGTAAAAGCCAGAGATAAAACCATCACAATCTGCTCCCTCACCAATATCCACAGCAACAGCAACGCCCGTCGATGAACCTTCGCCTCTACATTCACCTCTCCATCAATCATTCCTCTCTTACCTAGCAGTCACAGTCATCAGCAAGTCGGCAATAGCAACGAATTGTTCGATTTGATATTCAAACTCAGAGAATTGTTCACGCATCCCTCTTCATCCGATTTAGATTCTGATACACTATAAATGTATTAAATAGGCTCAAATCCTCTTATTAAAGCCCTGAACAGCATTAAAGCTGGTATTATCTCCAAACGTCCCACCCACATGTTTAATATCAATATTATCTTACCCATGTATGGCAATCCCGGATTCGTCAGTCCGGTAGAAAGCCCCACGTTACCCTGTGCCGATGCCACCTCGAACATGATCTCTCCCAGTGGATATTGGGAGCCTACCACCACGGATAGGACACAAATACCTATAAAGAGGGAAATAAGCCAGAGGATAATGATCAAACTCGCTTCTGAGAATATCTTTGTCATGTTCTCCCTCTCCAGGAATCTATCACCAAGTCTAACGCTGATTATCGCTTTGGGCGGTAAGAAATTACGCCTCAAAGACCATTTTATCCACTTGTAGGCTATTACGGCTCTTAATAATTTCACTCCTCCCGCAGTTGAACCCGTCCCCCCTCCTATTATCATAGCTATACACATGATGAGTAATGCAGGTGATGACCAGTTGTGCATAGGTACCGTCTGAAAACCCGTACAGGTCATCCCGGAGATAAGCTGAAAGCCTGAATAGCGGGTGGCACTTAAGAGGTCAGTGCTTTGCATCAGATAATTAGCGGCTAATAGCGGTATGAAGAGGATAGAGAAGACGACAATAAAGGCTATACACTGCGTATCCTTGAAATATGACTTCATATCACCCTTCAGCACCCTGTAATGTACTAAAAATGGTATCGCTCCAAGAACCATCATCGGAATGATTGCCAGTTCGATGATAAAGCTGTTATATGTGGCGATACTGTTATCAGTGATTGTAAATCCACCGGTACCAATTGCGGTCATTGCGTGGTTTATCGCTTCCCATGGCTTCATACCGGCGATAAAAAAGATAATTATCCCTATAGAGGTCAAGAATAGATATATCCACCATGTCATTCTCACTGTTGATATGATACTCGGTTTTATACGCTCCTCCCGTGCTTCCGCTTTGTAAAGTACGTATGCACCTGTACCCGGACGTGCAAGAACGGAGAGCATCAGAACGATCACACCTACACCACCCACCCACTGCATCAGACTGCGCCAGAACTGGATTGTATGCGTGAGTCCCGACGGATGGGTAATCATTGTCAGACCCGTTCCTGTCCAGCCGGACATCGCCTCGAAATAAGAATCCAATGGGCTCATGCCCTCAATCAAGACAAAGAGGATTGCGCTAAAAGCTGGAACGACCAGCCATACCAGTGCTGCACATATCATTGCATGCCTGTATTCGGGCTCCCCTGCATATCTGAAGAAATATCTGAATAGTAACCCCAGGAGTATAATCCCAGAACCGGTAATTACAACAGGCATTATCACATCCTCATGGAAGTAGCATGCGATACCAAGCAGAAAAAATATCAGCACTCCCAGTATGACGAGGATGCTGCCGAGGTCCCTGAGCACTATTCTTAGATTTGATAGCATTGGTTGATAACTACCACTATCCCGTTAGAAGTTATTGAAATAAAAAATAAGTGGCATCGTATTCAAACATGTAACTGGAGAAAGTTGGGCATGAGTTTCAAGATTGCAAAGAGGGCAAAAGAGCTTGAAGCTAATAGTAACGCATGCTCCAAGCCCGCTATAACCTTGCCCTCACCCAGTTTCCCGGCTACCAGACCGGAACAGATACCCTGTATTATCCCACAGTGGGATAGGATCATCTTCATCCGTTCTGCATCAACATTTACAATGGTCGCTCTACCCATACCTGCGCCTGCAATCTGCTTCGCAGCTTCTGTCATCACCGGAATGAGCATCTTGTAGAGTACCAGCAGGATGAGTAGGAAGACACCAAAGGTTATATAGCAGATAGCCACATAAGGGCTCATATCTGATACCCTTTTGCGCTCCAAGGAACGCAACTCGTTCACATCCTCCGCCGCGATCTTCAATATCCCGCCTACATCCCCCCTACCCGATACCCCTCCCTGATTATCTCCATCGAACGTCTGATCATATTCGTTGGATACCGCTTTGCAAACATCCTCACTGAGTCAATCAATGTCAAATCCGCTCTCTTCGCCTGCGCAAGGTCGCGAAGCAAGCCAGGATGTATGCATCGAACGGTGCTACAAATCCTGACCAGCCTTCATGTGCCCTGCTGTAAAGGTATATGATCAGTATGATCAGTATGAGACATGCACCTATGACAGCAGATATATAAACCAGCCATAAGCCAGCCGAACCGGATTCTCTCTCACGAGCACAAACGGGTCCTTGAAGAACTGAACCATTGCTTTCTCCTGTCTCTTCTTCTTTAACGCTTCCAGAAGTCTGTCAGTCTCAGTCTCAGTCTCCTTATCTTTCATTGCCATTCGCTCCCGACAAGCCCAATGAGAATGATGAAGCCGAAGCTACCAAGATGAATTGCAATATAAACAATTGCAACGAGAGCCTCTAAAGAGGCGTTACCAAGGAAGCACATGATTGTGAGTACCACAACAAGCAGCAATGGTGCAACTACTATCCCGATTACATAAAACTCCGCGAATAGACCCAGCGTCTCTATAAAAGACTCATACTTTGCCCTCCTCTCATTCATGTATTCCCACGCTGAATTGATGAAGTAATCACTCATCTCGCCACCAGAGAGGGCTGTTGTTATCGCACCTTGGAGAAAAGCGCGCATGGTCGCGGAAGGAGTCAACGCTAAGAGCTTCTTCAGTGCCGTCATGAAATACAGTCCCAGGAGCTCAAAATCGCGTACCAGATGTCTCATCTCCCTGCTCACCTCGCTGTAAGCCTCCTCCGCATCTGATAGCTTCTTGAAAATCATGTAGGGTATCACGCCTATGGAAGCCATCGAGGATATGTATCCAATGGCATAGAGCAGTGTTCGGTCTATCTTGCCCTGCCTCTCCCAGGATATTATCTTGGAGTAATAGCAACAGCCGAAATAAGTGGAGAAGAAAGCGATTACGATACCACTGAGCATGAAGACGAAATCCAGCGCTGTGAATGATAAATTCTCCCCCAATATCATTGCTATGATAAAATTTAACCCCTTCCACCAACCATTCACAAAAGATCATCATATCACTCTCCAATCTATTAAAAGTGAAGCTATAACGATGCTGAAGGTCGTGATACTCGCAATGTGCTTTGAAGGAGATATAACCTTCGTAATAAGCGAATTAAAGGCTAAAGCATCGTTAAGGGAGTTTACAGGCTTCTAAGCAGGTTTACAGTCGATCAGTTTGTGGATATGGTGTTGAGAACCGTAAACGCCGTTTGTGGAAAGCGAAAGAGCGGAAAAACGATAATAATTGGAGATACCACCAATTTGACGGTGGATATTAACTGGTTCAGAAAGAAGTATAAGAG
>JAGGRR010000068.1 GCA_021159465.1 Methanophagales archaeon | reverse complement strand
TCATAGAGGTGGCATCACGGTGGGCGGGAGTCACTTACGAGATACTCGAAATAGACATTCTATTACTTGCGAGGAGGATATGGGCTATATTGCAGTAGTTCCAGAGTTGGCGGGATGTTCAGTATTCGGTGAGACCGAAGAGGAGGCATTAAAGGAAGTCACGGCTACAACGGAGCTATGGCTGGAAACTGCCGAAAAGGAGTGGAGAGGGATCCCACAGCCTGCAGGAAAAGAACTGCTGAAAGCATTTGTCGAAGAAAAGATTGATTCAGAAATTAGGGAGATGGGGGGGAAATTGGTGGGGTTATTGCCGTAAGATTCGCCCCTGTTCCTATGAGGATAGAGATCTATCAATTTGATTGCATAGGTGTTCGGATAAGGATAAGAGATGGTTATTCCAACTTTGTGCCACTGATACTTTTTAAGCTATAAAAGTGACTATTTTACACGGTGATACGATATATGAATCTTAACGCCTGGATTTGGTGTGCGTTTTCTGAGCACTATTCGGGGACTGAAGCGGAAATAAGAGGAGAAAGCAGGGGGTGAAACTGAGCATAAGTAGTTTTTACGAACGATTTTCACACCGAAGATTGTCGGGTTGATTTCTTTCAGAGGTGCGTGTTCCATGCGATTGAGTTTCAAGCACAGCAACCCGGTCGTGTTTTGGGCGATAAATACTCCGGTTGGGACCCTGGCTCAAAGGCTGCATGGCTACATCCTGCTCCTCGATCTCAGATACTTCAAGTACTTTTTTTCGATAGAATCGCCCGCTATGGTTGCTATTTCGTTAGCAAACTGATATTCAAAGAGTTGAAAAGCCACTACCGCATGGATCTGATACCGAGTGCAAACCCAGAGCCCGTGGAATGCATGATTTGGATCGCTATTCTGACGTTAATGTGCTCACGCAAGATACTCCGGCTGATTCAGAATGCAAATTGCTCACTTTGTACAACGTTTACCCCGGCCAGGGATGCGATCCCAATGTCAAACGAGAGAGGTTGATGGATAAGATGGATTACTTAACCGAACACACATGAGTTTTATTTTAAAGTTTTCGCTCATATTCAGTATCTCCAAATACTTTTTGGGAATGATAACAAAAGAAGATATTTCAAACGTTTCAGGCGAATATAATCGAGCATTTTTTCCATAAATACATTGCAGATGGTATACTCAGCGAATTTCGCGACAGAAAAAAGTAAAAATAGCAAAAAGCCGCATTAACAGCCCTTGTGTAAGCTAATCCTGTCACTGTAGCCAAATTTCTCGATTAACTCCTCATAAATCTTGCTGAGGGGGCGGAGCTTTATCGTCCAAAAAACCCTTCTCTCTGAAGAGCGCAATGACTGCAAATACCACTGTTTTGACGATGCTTCGCCTGAACATGATATAAACGAATCTTCTGAACGGGACGCGCCCTTTGACTTTGAAGAACTGCCACAGATTGTACAGCATGCACTCAAATACGAAGAGTACGGACCTTATCAGAGGTTTTAGCGATTTTGTTTTGATCCTGACCTCATCCTGCACTCTGAACGTAGTCTCTATGCCCCATCTCTTCTTATAATATCGCACATAACTAAAAATCTTTCCGTATTCGATATTAGTAGTAAAAACCCGGTCAAAGCCCTTATAGTCCGGCAATACCGCAATATACGTGCTTATTTCGTATTTTGTCTTCTCCCTGTTCGGTGACCCTTGATGCTCGTGCAGCCCCGTCCCCGCCCCTTTCTTTAACCCTTCCTTGAACTTGTCGTATTTCGGAACCAGGATTATATATCGCAGTTTGAGTTCCTGCAAGACCTTTATGACGCCCCCTGTGTAAAATCCACAGTCAAGAAGGACGATCTCGATTGGTATGAGCGATTTTAGGAATATCAACAGCTCCTTCACATACTAATCCGTCTCCATGCTTATTTTCGGGATCGGAATGACGAGAAGGGTAAATTTCAAATCGCCAGATACGATACTATAGACACCGCGATGTATTTGTATGAGCCAGTAGCACCTTTGACGCCATTTGTATAGTCATGAATCCACTGATTCTTTATCTTCCTGTAAAATGGCTCATAGGTCTCATCAATAGCTATAATGAATCGCCTCCTTCTTATCTGCCTCTTCACCGCCTCGATGTTTCTCTTCACGGCTTTTTTTTGTATTCATGCAGTATCAGGTCCAGGCTGGCACACTTGGATAATCACCAAAAAGCGTATCTGCGTCTGACAATCCCGGATCAAGATCGCAAACTGTCTCAACATAATCCTTCGCCTGTGCTGCGTTCATCAGAAGTTGCACGAATGTCCATGCAGCGTAGTTTGCCCCTGATGCTGGATGACCTTCGTGGAATAGCCAGTGGAACACTAAGGATAATAAATATATGCTTTCGGAGATGCTGTATAACCCCAACTACACCACAAAAATTGCTATGGACACCATAGGGCTATATATGAATGCAAATAACCTGAAAAAAGGCTCTTCCTTGGGAAAAAAGGAAAATACCCACTTAACGATTCGAAGTGTAGAAAAATATTTGACAACAGAAATATTATACATATGTGAGTATAATAAGGATATAGGAAAAATAAGAAGCATTTGGACATAATCTTCAAGGAGGTGAAAAATGATTAGATATGGTAGAGTTCAACTAAAGGGATGTATATGCGAACTCAAGTTCGGATATACCGAAGTTATACGCAATCGGCTTCGGGACGCTGATAATCTATAAAAAGCAAATTAATAAAAGTTGATAATTATGGCAAATGTGAATGATTACACCTCAGGGAGAATACTTACAGACACAAAACTGGCTCTTTACTCGCTTAAATTTGTAAAGATTCCAATTGTTGGCTCTTTAATTGGAAAGGAATTACTCAAGAAAATAAGAAAATTCGAGCCAAAACAGATAGACATGGAAACAGCATTAAAGTTGATTCAAGAATCAAGGAAATGTGCAGTAGGAGAACGTGTGTGCAGAGCAATACACAAAAACTCAGAACTTACAGAGTCGGTATTTTTAGATGAATTAGCTGAAGGACTTGTCGAGGTAGGAAAAGCCCGATATGTAACAAAAGAAGAAGCGATAAACACACTAAAGAAGTATAACAACCCTTTAATTTTATCAAAGGTTTCAAATAAACATATAGAGATATGTCGCTCATCGCCCGATGTTTGTGTATATTGGAACATGGAGAAGTGTGGTCTAAAATGTTTAAACCGTTAGGCGTCCCTTCGCTGACTCTTCGGATTGCTTCGCAATCCTCGTCCCTATCGGGAGCGTATAACAGCGGATATGAGGCTACAGCCTTCGGCTTTCGCCCAAATCCTCGCTACGCTCGGACTTC
>JAGGRR010000067.1 GCA_021159465.1 Methanophagales archaeon | reverse complement strand
GTCATATATCCGATTAAAGTGCCTTCTCCTTCTTGTCATCCATCATAACCAACCCATCGGTATAATTATTTTATCGTAAGTATAACCCCGTCTGCCCTGTAATATTAAATTTCCTGAAAGGGGTTTGTGCTAAAATGCTAAAAGAAAAACAAATATGTGTGTCTTTTCCTATCGCTCAATTCTGTTAGCTATTCGGGTTATGGTTTTTATCCTAAAATTAAAAATAGAAAGTTTTATATACCTTTTCCAATCCTACCCCAATTTGAGGTAAAGATGGTGAAGGATAAAAGTTGGGGATTAACGGTATTGCTATTACTGGTATTTGTGTTGGTGTTGTTCATTGCGCAAGTGTTTGTGCCGTTTGAGGTTATACATGCACAGTCGAAAGTTAATGAGACAGTATTGGATGGGAATGGAAATTTGACATTTTCCACGAATGTATCAGAGAATACCACGGTGAAGACCACCGATGAAGAACCGGATAAGAATAGAATAACATTTGTGCTTGGAACGGATGAGAACCTAGCATCGCTTCTGAATGCATCAATAAATACTACGGTGAATGCTACCGTAAACATTACGATATACAATGCAACAGAGGCGAAATCTATTAATTTCAGTAACGAAAACGTTCTGTTTCTGGCTTCTCTCGATAACGAGACCGTTGCAAGTATAAATAGCACGATAAACGAGAGCGCTTATGTCTTCGCGTATAACCTAACGACAAACATAAGCATCGGGAATGTGGATGATGTGAGCATCACCCGGTACTGGGTGTATGGTGGCGATGAAAACATACGGAATTTGATTTTGTACATGGATAACAAGTTCTACGGGAACAACACGGCTTTTACTCCACCAGAGCCACCTGCGGGAAGGGCAAAGGTGGCTTTTGTTGTATCAGAGATGTCATCATACGCTGCATGGCTTGAAAATACTTTAGATGATGTTTACATTACGCGAAATCTCAACGTATCCCTCTGTACATACATGCACGATAATCCAGAAAGCTATCAGGGTATGAATCTGAGTGATCAGGATGTCATCTTACTCTGGATGATCGGTTATCCGGTGCAGGATGCGATCCACAAGACGGTGCTTGATGCAAAGAATAATAACAGCGCTGATGTAATCACGATCGCTTTTACCGATATCTATGGTATGTCTTCCATAAATCTCACATCTCCGGAGTATGAAGATATTGCCACCTACTGGGCAAACGGTGGGACCGAGAACATGAGGAGATTGCTTGTATTTCTTGGTGTGAAACTCTGCGATATCCCGATAGGCGATTTTGGGATTGCTGAGATCCCGGTACCGGTCGAGATCCCGCAGTTTGGTATATACCATCCAGATGCAAAGGCAGAGGGAAAAGGGATCCAGGGACTCGGCATCTTCTCTTCCGTAGATGATTATCTTGCATGGTATAAGAGCACAGGGAGATTCAACGAGAGTGCGCCCACAGTAGGAATCCACTACTATTATGTTTCCGGAAAATATGGGTCATATGCAACGCTTGATCCGCTCATAAAGGGAATAGAGGATAAGGGTGCGAATGTGATATTTGCAACGTTCAGCTACAAGGATTCCAACACCACCACATACTTCCTCAAGGATGGTAAACCCTTGGTTGACTCTCTCATCATCCTCAACTCATTCAGGCTGTGGCACCATCATGAAGACGAAGGGATCGGTTACCTCCAGCAGCTGAACGTAACCCCGATCAAGGGGATCATGAGCTATTACATGGACGAGAGTGTGTGGAATGAGAGCAATGGGTTATCACCTTCGGAAATTGCATGGCAGGTCGCACTTCCTGAGCTTGATGGTGAGACCGAGTTCATCTTGTTTTCGGGCAAGGAGAAGGATCCTGTGAGCGGTGAGTACTACTATAAGCCGTTTGAGTACCAGCTTGAGTGGATAACAGATAGGGCGCTTAGCATAGCCAAACTTCACAGAAAGGAGAACTCAGATAAGAAGGTTGCAATAGTCTACTACAACCACGGAGGAGGAAAGGATAATCTCGGTGCAAGTTACCTTGATATCGTCCCGAGCCTCACGAACCTCCTTGACGCAATGAAGAAGGAGGGGTATGATGTAGAGGGAGAGGTGCCTGATGAGAAGGAGCTTCTCGATCTCATGCTCCATGAGGGAAGAAACATCGGGACATGGGCACCGGATGAGCTTGATAAGATGGTTGAAAATGAGAGCGTGATATTGATTCCGACAGAAGAGTATAAGAGCTGGTTCAACGAGCTCCCAGCAAACAAGCGGGAGGAGGTTATTGATAAGTGGGGCGAGCCACCCGGTGAGATCATGGTCTATGAGAACGGGACCGGGAAGTATCTTGTCATTCCAGGGGTAAGACTCGGGAACGTGTTACTTGCACCGCAGCCTACAAGAGGATGGTTGCAGAATCAATCTGTGCTATACCATGACAAGGAACTTCCACCGCACCATCAGTATATTGCGTTCTATCTCTGGCTCAAGAAGGCGTATGGCGTAGACGCAATAATCCACTTCGGAACGCATGGAACGCAGGAATGGCTTCCGGGTAAGGAGACCGCTCTCTCTGCAAGAGATTGCTGGCCCGCGATACTGATCCAGGACATTCCGGTGGTATATCCCTACATCATGGACAACGTCGGCGAGGGCACACAGGCAAAGCGAAGGGGAAACGCTGTTATCGTTGATCATCTGACGCCACCGATCGTGGCGGGTGGGCTTTACGGAAATCTATCGCTTTTGCACGAGAGGATACATCGCTATCTTGCTACTACAGAAAACGGTACGCTTAAAGCAGAGTACAGAGAGACGATCACAGGTCTTTATGAGAATCTCAATTTGAGTGAGGATCTGGGTATATCAGCGGATGATCTCAGAGTAATGAATGAGACTGCGTTTGAGGATTTCATAAACGGACCTCTGCATGAGTACCTACATGATCTCGCATCTGAGTTCATGCCTTACGGGCTTCACATACTCGGATCACCCCCGGATGACTGGAAGCTCATATCCATGGTAGAGTCGATGCTTGGAGATGAGTTCGTGGAGCATGTGGGAGAGGTATATCCGGATCCGCATCAGTTATCTCCCGCACATGGGGACTGCACCGTGATCGAGGAACTCCTGAGTGAGGTCTTGCTCAATGGCACAGATCCAGAGGAGGCACAGAAGAAGGTGCTTGGAGCAGGAAATGTATCAGCAAATGTGACAGCGGATCTTGAGACCGCCAGGGTCTATGCGGCGAATCTTAAGAATTGTACCATCGAGATACCGAGAATACTCGATGCACTTGATGGAAAATACGTCCCGCCTAGGGTCGGAAACGATCCGATAAGAAACCCTGAGGCGCTTCCCACGGGCAACAACTTCCATTCCTTCGATCCAAGGGAGATACCTACGAAAGAGGCGTGGGAAGTTGGAAAAGCCATGGCTGATAATCTGCTTGAGCAATACAGGGCGGAACACAATGGTACTTATCCAGAAAGGGTGGCATTTGTTCTCTTCTGTGTCGAGACGATGAGACATCAGGGGATCATGGAGTCAGAGATCCTGTATCTCATGGGTGTGAAGCCAAAATGGGATAAACGTGGAAGGGTGAAAGGCGTTGAACTGATACCCTGCAGTGAGCTTCAGCGACCAAGGATAGATGTACTTATCACCACTTCTGGTCTGTACAGAGATACATTCGCTGGTAAGATTGAAATCATCGACCAGGGAGTGAGGGCTGCAGCTCGGACAGATGATAACAACTGTACAAACTATGTGAAGGAACACACGGATGCGATACATGAATGGCTGATCGAGAATGGCTACTCGGAAGACAATGCGACCTGCCTCTCGATGGCAAGGGTCTTCTCAGAGGAGAGCGGAAACTACGGTACAGGGCTCCCTGATGCGATAGCAGCGAGTAATACGTGGAATGATACAGCGAAGCTTGCGAACCTCTACATCAACAGGCTCGGTTATGCATTTGGTGATTGCGGGTGGAGTCTCGTGAATCCAGATCTCTTCCGAGAAAATCTCAGGGGCGTTGATGTTGCGATCCACAGCAGGAGCTCGAACCTCTATGGAGTGCTTGACAACGACGACCAGTTCTCATACCTCGGCGGGCTGGCTCTGGCTGTGAGAACACTCACAGGGCATACTCCGGATCTCTACATCACAAATCTGAGAGACCCGCACAACCCGATGACAGAGACACTTCAGAGCTTCCTGAGAAGAG
>JAGGRR010000066.1 GCA_021159465.1 Methanophagales archaeon | reverse complement strand
TCATTCCATATTTTCGCATATTCAATATGACCGCCAGTGCCAGCGCACGGATACGTGTATATTCTGTTCACCCTGATGTTTCGGTTAGGAATGATAGTGCCGTAATGCGTGCCTGAGATGCTGGGATACGTGCCAGAACCGGTATCAAAAGACTCTGCTTGAACCTGCACAGAAGGCACGTACCGGAACCCGTGGAATCCACCGGACGCTTCACCTGAAATCAAATACCGTGTGCCGTCAATACGAAACACGGTTGGTGTCGAACGATTGCCGACATCGCCCAATCCCGATACGATGGCATCGTCCTGCTGCCACTTCGACCCGGTCCACCTATAGCCCATAAATTCGCCAGACCCTGTGCCTGATATTAGATACCATACCCCTTTCTCGTTAAACACGCCGGGTGCAGAATAATAGCAACGGGCAGGTAACCCCAATACGATACCAGAATCATCTTCCCATGCACTGCCATTCCATTTATGCCCGAAGAATCTTATCTGATTTGCCCATGCATCTATAGTAAATTCAGGCATATTACCGCTTATCAGATACCATACCCCATCTTTCTCAAAGACCGTGGGTTTATTCAGATAATTTGTGGATTCGGGCATGTGAGGATAAGCAAGTCCGGATACGATGGCATTTTCCGGTTCCCACTTAGAACTGGAGCCAACCCACCTGAACCCGTCGAAACCATGCATTCTACCTGCTATCAGATACCACGTACCGTTCATACAAAATACCGCAGGTGACGATTGGTTACCCACATCGCCCAATCCCGATACGATAGCATCGTCCCGCTGCCACTCCGACCCGGTCCATTTATAGCCGTAGAACTTCCCGTCAGCGGCTCCTGAGATCAGATACACGGTTTCATCCTTCTTAAATACCGTGGGTGCCGACTTGACGATTCCTTCTGGCAACCCTGCTATTATCGCGCTGTCCGTAGTCCAGTTACCTAATGCCATGCCCATAACCTTTACCTGGACTGTCAGTTGATGAATGGTCCGATTATCGTTCAATTCATCTGTAACCTTCTCCGGGTCCACGGTTACACCCATACTGAACGTACCCGGTGAAGTCGGCGTGTAAACGAAACTTAGATTCGTCTCTTCGCTCGTGTTTAGCGATTCAACCGTCTTCGTGCCTATCGGTGTTCCATCAATTTTCAACACGACATTGAACGACCCGACAGAGGGTCCATCATTTCTTAGCGTAGCTCTTATGGTGCTTTCCGTGTTTGTAATGAACGTGGTCGGTTGAACTGATACTGGCTTGAGATACCCGTAAGTTCTGAGCGCGCCATCATCAATCTCATCCTGCGTTACATGGTAATCGGTTGTTTGTGCCGGGCAGCCTGAGCCTGAAGTCTCTATCCGGAGGGTGTCACCCGCACTCACGTTATCCTCCGACAGTACAAGCAGATAATAACCCGAAGTTGATGCGTTTTTGGCATCCCAACTCTCTCCTGTATTTTTATTCGTTATGTGTACCCATACACCGGTGCACTGACTACCATCTGGTTTGAGTACTTCGCCCGTGATAACAAACGGCGGCGATGGTTGTGCCGCGATGGATGGAGCCATTGCCATACCTGTCATTATGCCGACTATTACCACAAGCACAGTACCAACAGTACCAATACTCGGCTTCTTCTTATTCATCTTCTATTCATCTTCACCCTCTTTCCCTTCTCATTAACGCAACGTATCCAGTAATCAAAAGCAATCCCAATCCTATACTGAATAGCATTAGCGTTGGCAATTCAGGAATCGGGTAGCCGGGGTCAGAAGAAGGGCTTTCGATAAAAGAGTCACTGCCCGCTTCGGTTTTATAGTATATCTGGAGCTCATCCGATGGGCAATCCCATGATAATCTAACAGCGAGCCAATCGCCAGTACTGAAATCCTGTGTTGTTGATACGTTGTCTTCGCAGGTTATGTCCCATAGATATTTAGTTCCTACTGCTGTTAACTGCTCGGTGTGGCTGGCAATAACGGTTACATCTCCGGTGCCATTGTCCAACCTGCAAATCTCAACCGTGAGGTTGTGCCCTATTTCATCATCTTCTATCGCTTCTGTCCGAATATGCGCTTTCCACGGTTTATCGCCAAATCCGAGTCCGCATTCTGCTCCGGTATCTGCATAGAACCATGCCACTCCGGTATAATTCAGGTTAAAATGTTCGCCTGTGCCGCTTCCTGAACCTTTGTGCATCAGGTTGTCCTTCACGTGCGTCAGACCATCGTTCGCAGTTGGTGCATCATCGGGTTTAGCTTCAGGAGTAAGATACCATGTCTGAGCATTCATGGCTCCAAGTGTGATGTTGAAGTTAAACATCCCGCCATCATCTACTTCGCTTTTATCTATCGTGTGCTCTACAACCTTCGACTGGCTGGCGTCTGGACTTGTAACCTCAAACTTCAATGTCTCGCTCACATTCAAATGGGTTCCATTTGTAAGCACGAGCTGGTAGTAGTTCGATGTTGAAGAGTTTTTAGCATACCAGCTCTCGCCCGTGTCTGTATTCGTGATGATCACTTTCGGTTCATCACATGCAGTTCCATCTGCGTATGATACGTATCCTTTAATGAGGAACGGCGTCTTCTGCGCTGCTATTACCTCAGGTGCAGTACAGACCATGCACATTAACATTGCCACAACGAGCAATGCACCAATAGATATAGATTTTCTTATTCTTTCATTCATTTTTATCACCTCCTATAGCTATATCCTTTCTTTTTTTCTTGCCATAAAAAACCTGCCATAAAAACCATACCGATAAAGAGTCCAACGACCGTTGGCAATGTCTCGAAGCCCGGTGTCTGAGAATGAGAAGAAGATGTAGTCAATGTGGTCACAGGTGTTGACGTTTGTAACGGCGCGGATGGCTGTGACGAAGTGGTAAAAGACGGTAACGGTGGAGTCTGCGCTCTGGTATTAACTTTAACTGTTTGAGACGACAATTGAGCGAGCTTCGTACAAAATTCTTCGCTTTCGGTACCGCTATCGTCGTAAACAAGTATCTTCTTCTCCATATTCTATCTTCTCCTATGATTGCACCGCTGTCGCGGTCATCGTTATATCTCCGCTATAATTCCCAACCGCAGTTCCTGTTGGCACGTGCAATCTGAAGTTAACGAGGTTATAACTCTCCGCTCCTGCATCCAGATTCAGGTCATAGCTAGTAGGACTACCGAGATTTAGTCCGTAATCGCCGGCTGTGAATCCACAATAGATATTATCGTTCGCAATCGTTCCAGTTCCAGAACTGCCACTCATCGCCATGTCCGAAGCCTCTATGTTTAAGTCAATTTCTACATTACCGATGTTCCTTAGCGTCATTCCGTTCGTGCTCCCTTCCTCGTAGTTCTCATCGCCCGGTATCGAACTGTTTTCGCCTGGGTCAACAGTACCGAAATTGATCGCCGCAGCGTCTATTGAGAGTCCAATGCAGCTCTTGTAGGTGAAGTTTTCAGTTCCGCTTCCAGCCAACCCACCCATGTCCGTTGCCGTTACGTTCACACTGTAACTTCCATTAGCATAATAGAAGCTCATATTGAACGTTCCGCTGAAAGTTGCCGTTGTTGTGTCGTGAGAAACCAGGTTTAATGTGACCGGGCTGTCAGCTACGGTACCAGGACCTGTTATCACAGCCGCTACCGTATATATATCCTCCCAGCCATTGGAGTCACTTACCACCGCAGATATGTTAACAGTCACGTTATCGCCAGGATTTGGGTCTATCTGTACCCCTGGTGTCGTATCATCATCGTCCGGTGTTATCGTTATGCTCTCCACTACTGGAGCCGCCGCTGGTATCGGCAATGTGAGATTAAAGTTGAACAGCCCACCATTGTTTATTTCGCTCTGCGTTACCGTGTGGTTCGTGGTGTTAAATTGGGTTCCATCCGAGACATTGAATACAAGCACATTGCCAGCACTTACGTTTGTAGTATCGAGTATGAGTTGGAAGTAATTAGAAGTGGCATTTGTCTCTGCCTGCCAGTGCATACCTGTGTTCATGTTGGTGATGTTTACCGAGGAGCCATTGCATGGTGTGCCGTTACCGTTATTGTAATGAACCCAGCCGTAGATGATGAACGGCGTTCCCGGTGGCGCTTCAAGCGTGATATTATAGTTGAATAGTCCACCGTTGTTCACCTCTGTTTCGGTTACGACATGGCTGAGCACTTTAGACTGTTCTCCATCCGGGCTCGTGACATAGAACTGCAAAACCTCGCTGGCATTCAGGTCAGTTCCGTTAGCGAGCATGAGCTGGTAGTAATTACAACTTGCGTTTGTTTTTGCAGTCCATTCATTGCTGTTGTTCATATTGGTGATGTTTACCATGGAACCGTTGCATACCGTTCCGTTCCTGTAGAACACCTTGCCATGAATTATGTATGGTGTTGAAGGCGATGACGTTGCAGCGACCGTGGCAAGCATTATTGCTACTGCTGCTACCGCTAATGCGGATGTGGAGAATAATCCTTTCGGATTCATCTTATTCCACCACCTCCATACCATACCCATTCCCATGTGTCGGAGTCGGAGTATATGTAACATTCACTCTGACGTAATCCGTGCCGATATACGAGCGGAACATCCACCACCATAGCTTCCATTGCGGACTGTTTTGCTCCGCTATTATAATCAAGGTGTTATCATCAATGTAGTCCCCGATATTATCTGATATACTTCCTCGCAGGGTTACGAAAAGATCTGTTTTCCTATCTAACTTCTCGTACTTACCGGTTTTAAAGTTCCAGATGTAGAGTGTTGCACCACGAGTACCCCAGCCTGCATATCCCATGCCATCCCAGAGGACATCCAACTTTGTTATGCGCGTCTCGGGTTCTGCAATATCAAATTTGAACCTGTGGATTGCATAATAGCCATTGGCTCTTGTAAAGTCTATTTTCATCATCCCTTCATCTCTACTGATTAGCTTGTAATGCCAGCGTTCGAACTCTATGTCTGGAACATCGTTAGAAGCGGGAGGCTTCTTATTATACTGATACCCGTATGCCCATTTGTTCGTGCCTGCACCGGTTGTGAAATCGTAAGTAGTTACAATTTCTGGTGAGTAAGAATAAGTAAAGTTCCGAGAGCCCACACCTGCAAGTCCACCATTATCGGTTGCATTTACCTCCACTTCATACTCGCCTTCGGCTTGATTGGACATGTTAAACGAGCCAGTGTACGTAGCTGTGGTCTGATTAACAACATTGTAAAATTTCAAACTCACTGGACTGTCCTCAACCTCGCCCGGACCCGTGATAGTCGCTATAACCATCCCGGTTAAATCGTCGTAGCCGTTCATGTCCGTAACGTTCGCAGTAATCGTAACGGTCTTGTTCGTACCCGGATCTGGATTAATCACCTGCACACCCGGCGTTACCGGGTCGTCATCAGGTGCTAACTTCACAGCCACCGCTGGAGCTGTGTTGAGAACAGTCGCATTCGTGCCCGTATTTGCAGCATAGGCAGAGGCGCAGTCATAAACGTACAGGCAGTTCATATTGGTATTTATAGCCAGCGCCAGCGATGTCACCAGCACAATTGCTACCATCGCTACTATCACCACCATCACCATTACTGGTAGCACATCCCGTTTCTTATCCATTCTTTTCACCTTTTTACCTTTCACCTCCTTTTCCTTTTTTCATGCTTGTGCTCATGCTTATGCTTAGACATAAACAAAGATAGCAAGACCAAGACCAAGACCAATGCTATTGCAACTATCGTCAGACCGGCTTCAAAACCCGGTATCACTGACCTGTTAGAAGCTTTCTGCTTTGTCTCTACTTCTGGTACTGGAACGCTAAATGAGACCTCCTTCTCTTCTGTTTCTTTACCCGAGTATAAAACACGCCCTTTTATCGTATAACTTCCGGGTTCCAGGATTTTATAATATGACACGAGATTAGCAGTCTCACCAGCTTCTACGAACATCTCATCGCTTTCCAGCACGTCAAGCAAGTTGCCCTCGTGATATATCTCGCCTTTGAACTTTGCTATTGTGTCTATCTCACCGGTATTCTCGAAATTTGCCACGAGTTTTATCACGATGTTCACCAGCGGCTTACCCTCGATTGTGAGACCGTGTAGCACGCCTCTTCGGGTGAGCGAGCCGAGAGGCAGGATTTTGAAATGCAAGTCTTTTGTAGCAAGAAGTTCATCTTCTTCGCCGAGTGAAACAGTAACGTTTGCTATGTAATCACCCGTATCTCTGCCGGTAGTGTTCCAGAGAACCGTAATGACTCCCTCTTTACCGGGTTTTATCCCGGTTTCTTCATACACGAAGCGGTCAATGACGCCACCCTCTCCCGTTTTTGTTATCGTAACAGCTATCTTCGGTTTCGCAATTACGTTCCCTTCATTCTGAAACACAACTTTTAGCTTCAGCGGGTAGTTAATCTCGGTATCCGCAGCGGTGATGCTCTTAACCGTGCCTTTCAGGATTTGCGTGCCCGTTACCTGGATAACAACCTTTGATGGTATGCGGATGACGGCATGGGCAACAGCACCTTCTACACCCTTATTCTCTGGAATGCTCTGTGCATAGATTGTCGCAGTGTAATTGGCATTTGCTATATCTGCGGGTATGTCAAACTTCACGAGCACGCTCGCTTTGCCTTTTCCCGGTACTGTAACTTCTGTTATTGGTGTGTTCGGCTCGTCCGGTTTGTAAAATGAAATCCAGTCGGCACATTCGCCTTCCGCAGTGAGCTCAAACGTGCCGGTTTCATCGCCGGTATTGAATACCGTTATCGTTCTTTCATACGTTCCACCTTTGAATGCAGCACTAATAGTGATGCTTGCGGGTGCTATACCAAGACCAATAGCCGCATTTGCAGTAGAAGTGGAGTATAAGCTCAGGATTGAGAATAAGAATACTGCTGTGAGCACTGCCGTCATCAACTTCTTTTCCGGTATTCCTTTTTGTTTCATTTTTTGTTTCATTTTTTGTACCTGTACTCCGTTTATCATTCCCAAAAAGAAAAAAGAAAAAGGAAAAATTGGTTGTTTTTTGGCGTTTATTTGGTACTTAGTACTTAGCATTTAGCTAACTCGATACAGCTGTTATGGTAAGCGTACCAGCGTAGTCTCCCGGCAGCGTTCCCGTTGGGACCGATAGAGTGGTATCTATCTTTGCCGTGTCACCCTTTGCGATATTCACGTCGAAAGTAGTGGCTGTAGATGTAAGAGTTTGAGGTCCGACACTACCCACCGTAGCGGCAGTATTGCCTTCAAATAACGGCTCGGGATTTGATGCTTCATCTGTTATCGACATCTGCACGTCCATCACAGTATTACCATCGTTCCTGATTGTTGGTTTAACCGGTGGTGCCGGTCCAACCGTCTCCATAGTGCTGTTTCCAGGCACTGTTGAAGCATTACCTGGAGCAATACTGCCGTAGTTTGTTTCGTTGAAATCAATTGAGAATGCTATCACTTCGCTCACGTTGAATGTCTTGCTATCGGTATCGGAAAGCGAGCCAGCATCGGTTGCAGTCACTTCCACCGTCCAGGTGCCCGCGTCTGCATCACTGCCCAAATCGAAATCGAAACTCCACGAGGCTGCCACGGTAGCACTGCCGCTCGTGTAAGTGGTGCTATCCGGCTTCTTCACTACATAGGTCAGAGTGCTTACGTCGTCTATTCCGTTGGGATCTGATAATGTTCCACTGACCGTAACAGTGCACGAAGGAGTTGCAGGGTCCGGACTGATTGTTGTGATCGCTACATCAGGTGCTAAATTGTTCACGGTTGCGCTCGTCCCTACATCGTTACTCATCGCCATCGGTACTGCTATTGCCATCGCCACTATACCTGCTAACAATAACGCCATTATTTTCCGCGAAACGCTTTTTCTAAAAGGTTTTGTGTCCATTTTTCTCTTTATCACCTCCTAAGTTCTTTATCCCTGTTCATTCCTTATTTTGGCAATTTTTCCTTTGCCCCTCCATGGATTCGCACCATGGTCTATGGTCTATCACTTTCAGGGGCATCTCTCTCTCTTTCTTTTCCTTTTTCATTTACTTTTTCGCACCTCATAGCATCAAAAATAAAAAAAGGGATTTTTATCCCCCTCCTATAGCATTACACATATGGGTTTAGCACTTAGCTAACTCGATACAGCCGTTATGGTAAGCGTACCAGCGTAGTCTCCCGGCGACGTTCCTGTTGGGACCGATAGAGTGGTATCTATCTTTGCCGTGTCACCCTTTGCGATATTCACGTCGAAAGTAGTGGCTGTAGATGTAAGAGTTTGAGGTCCGACACTACCCACCGTAGCGGCAGTATTGCCTTCAAATAACGGCTCGGGATTTGATGCTTCATCTGTTATCGACATCTGCACGTCCATCACAGTATTACCATCGTTCCTGATTGTTGGTTTAACCGGTGGTGCCGGTCCAACCGTCTCCATAGTGCTGTTTCCAGGCACTGTTGAAGCATTACCTGGAGCAATACTGCCGTAGTTTGTTTCGTTGAAATCAATTGAGAATGCTATCACTTCGCTCACGTTGAATGTCTTGCTATCGGTATCGGAAAGCGAGCCAGCATCGGTTGCAGTCACTTCCACCGTCCAGGTGCCCGCGTCTGCATCACTGCCCAAATCGAAATCGAAACTCCACGAGGCTGCCACGGTAGCACTGCCGCTCGTGTAAGTGGTGCTATCCGGCTTCTTCACTACATAGGTCAGAGTGCTTACGTCGTCTATTCCGTTGGGATCGGATAATGTTCCGCTGACCGTAACAGTGCACGAAGGAGTTGCGGGGTCCGGGCTGATTGTTGTGACCGCTACATCAGGTGCTAAATTGTTCACGGTTGCGCTCGTCCCTACATTACTCGCCATTGGCACGCCAAGTGTAATATTCATCATGAATCCTCCGGCATCTATCTCGTTCTGCGTTACTGCATGCTCTACCGTCTTTGACTGCGAGCAACCAGACACTGCTATCCTGAGCATGTTGCCTGCGCTCACATCTTCACTACTCAGTACGAGTTGATAGTGGTTTGATGTGCTCACTGTTGTAGCATACCAGCTCTCGCTCGTGTTCAGATTCGTTATCTGAACATCAGGACCGTTGCATGGACTGCTTGCTGCGTCATATACATAGCCATCAATCATGAACGGCGAAGGCTGTGCTACCATGTGTGCAACGCTCGCCATGCAGATGACAACCGCGAGCAGTACCCCAAATATTATTCTCGTTCGTTTTTTCATTTCTTTCTTTTTTCACCTCCTAACACAAACACTTTTCTTTCTGTGAAAGGAACTTTATCCATCTATTCCCTATTCTCGTCTCTCATTCCGTTCCTTTTTGCATAACCCCTCACAAAAAGAAAAAAAGGGGAATTAATCCCCTTTTATTTTATCTTGTCTCTTAGTTCTCCGCATGTACCGCATCCAGTGCCATTATTCTCGGCTTCCACCACGTTCCTGGCTTTGTTATTCCGATGTATTTGACATCGCCCCAGTTACCGTTGAAATCGTACCGAGTCCATCTCCGCGAGTTGCACGTTTCACTGCCGATAGCCGTCCAGCTCTCGCCATCTGGAGATACATACACATTGAAGCTCGCCGGGCGGAATCCAACTTTTCTAACCCAGACACTGACGTTCCTGCACGCTGGTATCGTCTGTTCCAGCTCGATTTCTATCCTAGCATTTCTGAACAGAGTTGCACCTATATGGTCGGGTTCACCCAGTGCTCCCCACGCAAATAGTACATGCTTCCTGTAGTAGACGCTGGCTCCATAGCTTGAGACATGTGGCAGACATTCAAACTCGTTGGTCATGCAGTTGTTTGTTTCATTGGACTCTTCTACCTCGTCGTTGGTGTCGGCACAGACCGTAACATTAAGAGTCGTACCACATGGGCAGCCAAATGACCCAACCGTGTTCGTGTAGCTTTCACCTGCTGCTAATGCGGGAACAGGGTCCTCTAACGAGCTGACACCATCAATATAGATAGTTGTGGTGCTTGAACCTGCCTCTGCATCACCGATGTTTGTGACTGTGTAGTTCACCGTAAAGCTGCCATTCTCAAGTAATGTTTCTGTCTTTTCGGTGATCACAAGGTCTGGCATCGGTGTATAGAACGCATACACTTTGCCGCCACCGATTGTAAAGACGATATTATCTGCAACCGCCGGAGATGCTCCGCCCTCGGGATAGCTCCAGATCAGGTCACCGGTGAACGCATCGAGCGCATAAGTCCCGGCATAGTCAAAGTAATCACCGCCTTCAGTTCCTACGAACACCTTGCCGTCTGCTACTGCAACCGAGCATGTCCATCCTCCTATTCCTTCGCTTACATTTGTTTCCCATATCAGGTCGCCGGTTGTCGCATTGAAGCAGTATGTCTGGCGATCGCTGTATCCTTTGCAGCCACCTGTAACATATACGTTTCCATAAGCCACTGCGGGTGTTGAATCTGTCCGCTGGATTGTTTGATGCCATAAAATCGAGCCGTCGGTGGCATTCAATGCGTAGATCTCACCATCGCCGTAGAAGTTGTAGTTGGTGACATATACGATTCCATTAGAAACAGTTGGTGAGCCGCAGGTGTCAAGTGGAGTGGTCTGATGCCATATCACTTCGCCGGTGCTCGCATTCACGCAGTAGATGTTCCCGCCTGGATATACCCATGTAGTGAGGTAGAATTTACCATCTGCGTATGCCGGCGTTCCCTGTGCGTATGCGGTGCCCCACGAGCCCGTGTTTGTTTCTGTGAATGTCCAGAGCAGTTCACCGGTCTCCTCGTCCAGACAGTAGTAATGGCGACCTTGCCAGTCGTTCGTGACGACCCTGCCGTCTGCAATCACCGGTCCGCCGTTACAGGATGCTTCTCCAGTCGGATTCACGAACGTCCATATCAACTCACCGGTAGATGCATTAATGCATCTCGTCTCCTTGCCGGTGGCTGTGAATACCTTGCCATCGTGGTATGCTGGTGAAGACCATGAACCCCACTCTGGTGTGGAAATGCTTACGTTCCATAATATATCGCCTGTGAACACATCAAAGCAGTAGAGTTGAGCATTTTCGCCTCCGCCCCAGCCGGAGGGACCACTGTAAACAAAGACCTTGCCATCAGCAACCGCAGGCGATGTGCTCCCAATCGCAGATATGTCATCGCTGATCCATAGCGTCTCATTCGTGTTCGGTGCTTTTGATGGTGAGAATCCGAGATGCGGTTCATTGTAGTGGAACTGTGCCCAATCTGTGCGCTTGATTATGACTGATGTTCTTGTGTAATCGTTGTTCGTTTCGTTGGATTCTTCAACCTCGTTGTTCGTGTCTACGGTCACACTAAGCACATGTCCTCCAAGTTCGGTTGGCGTCCATGCGTATTCCAGCTCAGTGCTTTCTCCCGCGGTAAGCGATGCAACAGTCTGCTCGCCCAGCGATGTGCCATCAACAGAGAGCGAGACATCAAACGAGCCTGCATCCATGGCGCCGATGTTCTTCACCAAAACGCCGAGAACATTATCCTCATTCACATAGCCCGTTGTCTTCAACGCAATCCTTACAATCACGAGGTCTGGCTTTGACTCAAGAACGGTTACATTCTCACAGTATTCATTGTTCGTCTCGTTGGATTCCACAATCTCATCGTTAGAGTCTGCGATGACGCACAGCTCATACTCGCCTGCCTGTGTTGGCGTCCATCTAAAGCTCAGGTTCACGCTCTCATTTGCTTCAACATCTTCAACACTCACAGTATCAACTACACTGCCATCTGCGACAAGCGAAACATTGAACGCACATGCATCGCCCTCGCCTATGTTACTGACAGTTGCATTGATAGTGTTGCTCAGGTTTGCATAAATGCTTTCAGGCGTTGTGAGTCCTGTAACGGTGAGGTCTGGCTTGCACGGCGGGCACTCAAGTACATTCTCAATGCAGTTGTTCGTCTCGTTGCTCTCCACAATCTCATTATCGCTGTCCGCACAGACCTTGACCGTAACATTCGTTCCACACGGGCATTCAAATGGTCCGACCGTGTTCGTGTAATTCTCACCAATTGCAAGAGCGGGCACGGAATCGTTTGCAATCTCAGTTCCATCAATCCTGATGGATGTCGTGCTTGCATCTGCATCAGCATCGCCGATGTTCGCCACGGTGTATGTTACATTGAACGTGCCATCCGCAAACAGTTCCTCTGACTTATTGGTGACCACAAGGTCTGGCATTGCTGCCGACTCAAGTGTAATATTCATCATGAATCCTCCGGCATCTATCTCGTTCTGCGTTACTGCATGCTCTACCGTCTTTGTCTTTGACTGGTTGCAACCTGACGCTTCTATCCTGAGAATGTTGCCTGCGCTCACATTTTCACTACTCAGTACGAGTTGATAGCGGTTTGATGCATTCACTGCCGTAGCAGACCAGTTTTCGCTCGTGTTCAAATTCGTTATCTGAACATCAGGACCGTTGCATGGACTGCTTGCTGCGTTATATACATAGCCATCAATCATGAACGGTGTGAACGGTCTCGGTTGCGGTGCTGGCGCCTCCGTATATGTCACTTCGAGATATGGACGCTTGGTGGGGTCATCGGTATATTCCTTCGAGTAATAATTGGCACCCTTTACAGATGAAGCACTCTCTATCTCATCCTTTATCAGCCAGCCGTAGTTTGGATAAGTGCCATCAACGAAAGCCTGCACATCTGTCGTAACATCCCACTCCTTCCAACCTACCGCTGTCCCTATAGAGGTACTGTCTGTCGGTGTAGAAACAATATCAGGCTGATTATTCCATGTGACTGTATTTTCGGTCCAGCTTGCCTTTATTTTATGAATATTGTGAGTTCTATTATGGCCACTATGAGCCTTGGTGTACAGTTTAAGTTTTGCAGAAACGATAGTTGCACCAGAGGGTATTGATGAAAGATCGAAATGAATGAGAGCACGCTTGTTTTTGCCAGCCCATGACCACACACTAAACGCATCATGATCATCATCACACGGTGCATCAGGGGTAGATAAGTCTACAAAAGTATCATTGTCTGGTGAGAATGTTTTCGTCGTCGCCGCTGCTGGCATTACCATCATCGCTGCTATCAGTGCGACGAGTCCCATAATACATATTGCTTTTACTTTTTTCATTTTATCACCTCCTAACTTTTCTTTCAGCGAAGCGTTTTCCGTAAAGGCTTTTGCTTCGCAAAAGGGTTTAAAGAAACCTTTTTTAGCCTCCTTTTTTTCTTTTCCTGTTCTTCTCATCTTCTTCTACCCTCTTTCTTCATTTTCCCCTTCAAAAAAGAAAAAAGGGGAAAATTTTGTGTTTTTATTCGTTTTTTTTATCGCTATTGGCTTTGGCTTTCCCGATTCCCGATTTACTTAAATTGGCATAGGTATAGGTACCAGTCCTGACTTTGGTGGTAGTGTCAGCGTTGGTTTCGGTGTCGGTTTCGGTGCCGGCTCATCATAGCTCACCGTCCCGTCCTGACTCACGTAGAAGACCATCTGCCCGATTGTTATCTTCCAGTCTGGGTAGTACGAGCTTACACCTCTCTGAACGAGCTCTATCGTTGGTCTTCTGAAAGCACTAAGCCTAAGCCCGTGTCCGTCCTGTCTCATCTCCTCAAACACGAGCCTCAAAGCTTCTGCTTTCGATACCGGCAGATACTTCATCGGCTCTTTTACCCACGAAGCTTCTTTGAAGCTGCCATCTTCGGCATCCACGAGTACCACGACAAGTGTCCTCTTCTCATCAATCCGAATCGGGTTGGCTGTAATCGGAATCCGTGTGTTTGCTGGCTTTCCATCTACTGCTGCTCTGAGTAGCTTTACTGTTTTTCCTTCGACTTTCTGGATTGCTACAGGTTTCTTCCACCATGGCTTGTCCTTCACTATCGGCACTTCGAACGGTACGATGTAATAATCTCCGCTTTCACTCGTTACCAGCATCGGCTCACCTGCAACCGTCTTTGCAAATACAGATGCAAATTCAGCGTCGTAAGGCACCAGTTCCTCGGTCACACCGTCAATTGCCGCTTTTACCACGTCCAGTGCGTCTTCATCCTCAACTGCCTCAACAAGTGCCACTCGCTCGATACCGTCCACCTTGAGCGTCTTCTGCATTAGTACAGGTGTTATTGTATCCTCAAATCTCTGCCTTGCAGGCACGATTCTTACCTCTGCATCCTCTTCCGGTGGTTCAAGCACTGCGATGTACCTGTCGTTCCAGTACGAGATTCTCGGATCGTATGTCGGTTTGTAATAGTTTTCAACCCATTCTTCTGCGGTCTTGTAGCTGTTCTCACCGATGCAGCCCGGTGCGAATGTGTTCGGGTCGTTCACCCAGAACCCATAGACATCGTATCCGTACGGCGGATTGTATGCACCTTCACGCGGATTCTTGTCGGTGTGGATTCCCCTGATTCCCATCCAGTACTCGTAGTTCCCAGCAGGGTTACCATATGCCGGAACTGCACCAGGACCCAAACACTGCCACCAGCAGATACTATGCAGCGCCTTCTCTAAACCCTCTGTTGTGTTCGCATACGTGATAGCGCTGTAGTGACCAGGAGCAATCCCGCTCATCGTAGTTGCCATACCTCGCGGGTCAATACAGTATGGGTCGCTTCCTCCGGTATTGTTTGCTAATCCCATCGCCTGAAGCTCGTCCTGCGTGTACGGACCTACATCTTTGAACTCTGTCCACATCTTTATTACCGCTGCTCCTGAGTAGTTCCACGCATTCTGTGTGTAGTACGGGTAGTCCGGGTAGTAATTGATGCAAAAGTGGTCGAGCACGATGTCAAGATCGCTGAACCCACCCATATCTATGTCGTTCTGAGTGACGTTAACCGTGCTGATGTTGATACAGTACGTGTAATTCTCAGGGGTACCGTATCCCCCCTCCATCTTCTTCGCTGTAATCCGGAGCGTGTCTCCATCGCTTACATCTTCGCTTGTAATGAGTAGCAGATAGAAGTTCGAGGTGGCTGATGTCTGTGCAGTCCAGTTCTCATCAGTATCGAGATTTTCTATCGTTATGGTGCAGTTGTTGAGTGCAGCACTGGCATTATCGAACGTTTCACCACTGATAACAAACGGTGTTACTGGTGTTTCCACCTCTTCTGCTGTTCCAAAGGCATATACCCTGCCATCTGCAATCGTGAAGACGATTCCATCTGCAACCGCGGGCGATGCCCCACCAACCGTTGAATTCCATTCTACGTTGCCGTTTGTTGCGTTGAGTGCATACGTTCCAGCATACCCAAAGTAGCCAGAGGGTTTACCTGCGAAGACCTTACCATCTGCAACCGCCGGCGAGCACGTCCAGCCACCGATATTATCGCCCGAGTTTGTCATCCAGATAGGGTCACCATTCAGTGCATCGAAGCAGTATGTATATATCGTACTGTATCCCTCACAGCCTGCACAAACATATACATAGCCATCTGCAACTGCCGGCGTTGAGTCCGTTCCAGAAATCACTTCATCCCACGACCATTTGATGGTGCCGTTCGTCATGTACATTGCGTAGAGGTCTGCAGGACCATAGAAGTCATACGTGGCGACGTACAGGAGACCAAGTTCGGGTGATAGTGCGACAGACCCACATATATCCTCTGGTGTGCTCGTATTCCAGTTCTCTAACCCTGTAGCAGCATCAACGGAGTAAACATGTCCACCCGGAGACCCCCAGTTTGTGAGATAGAAGTTACCATCCGCATAAGCGGGTGTTCCCTGTGCGTATCCTCCTGTGTGGAATGTCCAGAGAAGGTTCGTTCCTGTCGCTTCGTCTATGCAGTAGTAGTTTCCACCGTCCCAGTCAGAGAAGACAACTTTACCGTCTGCAACCGTAACCCCACCGTTGCATGCCGCACTTCCGCTTGGCACGGAATATGTCCATTCTATGGAGCCGTTACCTGCATTGATGCGGTACACCGTTGCCCCTGATGTAATAAAGACGCTTCCATCATCGTAGCAAGGCGACTGCCAGTCACCCCAGACATGCGGGTCTGTATCAAGCGGTGTGCTCCATTCAAGTTCACCGGTGAATTCATTGAGTGCTGTCAGCGATGCTTCCGTACCATCATAGCAGTATACAAAGACCTTACCCTCTGCAATAACCGGGGATGAGCTATCAACAGCATCTATGATATCGCTCGTCCACAGCAGGTTGTTATCATCCGGTGCATCCGATGCGGTTGTGCCAACGTTCGTCTCGTCATAGTGGAACTGCTGCCAGTCTATCGCAATCGCGGGTGCAACGCTCGCCATGCAGATGACAACCGCGAGCAGCACACCTGATATCATCATCGTTCGTTTATTCATTTCTTACTTTTTTCACCTCCTAACACAAACACTTTTCTTTCTGTGAAAGGAACTTTATCCATCTATTTCCTATCCTCATCTCTCATTCTGTTGCTTTTTTGCATAACCCCTCACAAAAAAAGGAAAAAAAAGGGGAAAATTTTCACCTCTCTCTTTTACACAGCCTTTTCTCATGCGAATTGTGTTGTTAGCAGCTTGCGGTCAGTGTATCGCTGGTCTTCATGCTTATGAAGTAGCCTTCGCCTCGCTCCATCGTATTGAAGTCGTTGAACCCAGATGGTGCACCCGGCACGTAGACCTCGAACTTATGGGCAGTGCTGTTCCATCTCGCTACGTATCTGTAGTTCCCTTCAATGGACGACAGTGCATCCTCTATCGGCTTCGAGCAGTTGAGCCAGCCGACCATGTTCAAGCCCGGCTCAAGCGAGATGTTCATTGTGGTGTATGCACTTCCCTGATATGTCCATGTTCCACTCTCGGTCATGTGAATGAAGTAACCGACGCCGTTCTCAAGTGTGTCGTCATCGCCAAGCGCAACCCAACTGTGCGTCTCCGCATCATACCTGTAAATTGCGTCATACTTGCCCGCAACAGAACTGAACACCGACGAAACCGTCATGTCATCCGCAGTAAGAGGCAGTGAAATCAGGTTCCAGCCCTCAACGAGGTCTTTGCTGTATGTCTCCTGTGGTGCAGTGCATGTGAATGTGCCGTTTATGCCGGAGTTAGACACAAACTCACCGAGTGTATCCCCAATCGCAGTTGGATCAGGTGTCTGAGGATAGGGGTGTGTGAATTCCACGGGACTCACACCCGGGTTTATGCACTTCAGCGTCATATTGCCCAGATAAATCTCGCCTGGTCCGAATCCACCGAATTCATTTGCATGAACGAATACATAGTTACCCTTATGCAGCCAATCCCACATGTCCCAGTCGTTTTTATCAGTGGGTTCGACCATGTTTGTTATATTCACCACAGTGGGATCAAAGTCTATATGTGCCTGAGCTGAGCCTATGTCGTTTCTGTCTGTATGTATCACAACAGATACGAGTACACTTTCGCTTGGGCCGCAACTGCTGTTCTGTGGAACGAGGTAAAAATAAGTGTCCGCTGTTGCAGAAGCTGTAAGCAGTGCTAATACTGCCAGCACTATTCCCATTCCGAGTCCTATTTTCGTCTTGTTCATTTTTTTCGCTATCACCTCCTAATTTTTGGGTATTCAAACTTTTAGAAAAAGTTTGATCGAAATGCATGCTTCCTTCCTTGACTACGCAAGGGGCATGTTTCTTTTCTCATCCCATTCCATTCCTTCTTGCTTTTTTCCTTTTTGCACATCCCCTAAAAAGAAAAAAGGGAAAAATTTTCAATTTTTTAGTGGCTCTTTCTTCGCTTCTCTGGATGTAGTTAGCCTGGGCAATTGCACCCACAACAGTTCAATGCTCCGCCGGACACTGCATTGAATACTTTTGACACATCCATGCCCATTATTATACCATCACAATCCACATCACCGCACAATGCCTTTATCAGTGGATGGTAGTCGTATCCCATGTGTGGCACGCCAGTATCACCGA
>JAGGRR010000065.1 GCA_021159465.1 Methanophagales archaeon | reverse complement strand
ACCTTCACACATACTATGCTTTTGGTTCTCTTCATCTTCGGTATCTTCGGTATCTTCGGCATCTACGGTATGATATGGAAGTTCTTGCGAGTAAGCTTATTTATTGCTGCCATAATAAATAGGCGGGTGTTGGATTGAAATTTAAAAAAGGGAACATGGGGGGATAATAAATTGTTCAGGGAGCAATAGAGGCTGTCCAACAATTCAAAAACGGAATAAAAAGAGGGAAAATAGGACTTCAAATAAAAAGAAGCGATTTTTTAGTGCCAAAAGTAATTGCGGGGCAGCCTCAGCATATTTCGAAATATTTTGTTGGGGGCATTCATCACATAAACATCACCCCCACCTCTTTTACATTCATCGGGTAGTTCCTCGGCTCACTTCCCATCACCTTCTTTATCGCATGCTCGAATTCTTCCATCCCCACCGCTCTCTTATTCTTCTTCACTGTGAGCATTCCTGCTTCTGTTGCTATCGCCTTTATATCCGCACCAGTGGCATTCTCGGTAAGTTCAGCCAGTTTATCAAGATTTACATCCTTCTTCAGCTTCAGTCGGGCTATATGTATCTTAAATATTTTCTTTCTCGCTTCCCTATCCGGTACCGGTATCTCTATAACCCTGTCAAATCGTCCTGGTCGCAGTAAAGCGGGATCGAGTATATCGGGTCGGTTTGTAGCTCCTATTATTCGCACATTACCCCTGGGATCAAATCCATCTATCTCAGCCAGTAACTGCATCAATGTTCGCTGCACCTCCCGTTCTCCTGAACTCCCATCCTCTATCCTCCTCGCTGCTATTGCATCTATCTCATCAACGAATAGTATAGAAGGCGCTTTCTCTTTCGCCATTGCAAATAGCTCCCTCACCATACGCGCACCCTCGCCTATGTACTTCTGTACCAGCTCTGAGGCTACAACCCTTATGAAGGTAGCTGATGTACGTTTCGCAACTGCCTTTGCTAACAGTGTCTTCCCTGTACCCGGCAATCCAATAAGGAGAACACCCTTTGGAGGCTCCACACCCACACGCTCAAATCGCTCTGGCGCAGTCAGCGGTAATTCAACCACTTCCCTTATCTCTTCTATCTGCTCATCCAGCCCTCCTATCATCGTGTAGTCCACATCTGGTGACTCTATTACTTCCATACCGCAGACAGAGGGGTCCTTTGCAGAGGGGAGCACACTTACCACCGCCAGCGATTGCTGATTCAGAGCTACCTGAGCACCCGGAACAATCTCGCTCGGCTCCACATACTGCGTGTATGTCACCACAAATTGTGGACCCGTACTGCTCCTCACTACTATCCTCCTATCATCTATCACATTCACAATAGTCCCAACCAGCAGTGGCGGAGCGCGTAATTTCTCCAGTTCTGACCTTAACCGTTTTATCTCTCGCTCATAGCGAACTCGCATCTCCTGATAATATCTACTTTCCTGCTCTATCTTCTCCAGTTTATCTCGCAGCAGAATGTTTGCCTCCTCCAACTGCCTCATCTTATCCTGTAGAAACCTTGAATACTCCTCACCATACGAAACGCCGCCCTCTGACTTCATATTACCACTCATTATTTACTTCTACACTCTGCTATATAAATAGATAATGAGCGGAGGGGGGAAGAATGAGATGACAGAGTGTGAGATATGCGGCGTGGAGATAAAGAAAGGGCATGCGCGTTATATCCAGATAGGGACTTCAAAACTGAGGGTATGCGAAGCCTGTGCGCGTTATGGAACTGCTGTGGTGGAACCAGAGAAGAAGAACAGCTCTTCGTTGCTTGCACGGAAGAGAAATCTGCACCATAAAGAGATGGATATAGAGATAGAAGAGCTCGATATGGATATGGATATGGATGATTATGGTCGCAAGGTGAAAGAGGCGAGGGAGAAAGCGGGCTTGAAGCAGGAAGAGCTCGCCAAGATGATCAATGAGAAGCATTCATTGTTGCGAAAGATAGAGAACAATGCGATAACGCCCACCGAGGAAGTACGGATGAAGATAGAACGTGTTCTGAAACCTTACCTTTGAGTATCATGAATACGAATGCATCATAGCTCTCAGACTCACTCTGCCGCTGTAATTACCTCAGGGTGTTCCTTAGGGTTCAAAGAGTTTGAAATCCACCGTGCTTTTCCCATCAGGTGAAATATTAATATTCACGTAAAAGCGTCTTGGCTCTCCCAGTTCCTAGTTCCTTATACTCATCGTCTATCCTCACTGCTATCACATCGCCTATGGGCATGAGTGTGGATGTGGCACCCGATTCACTGCTCAATCCCGTCCCATTCACTTCTATATCAATCACTATATTCTATTCCCGGTGTTCCACACCGTTGGATACTCCGGCGTGCTTCATATCTTCATCACCCAGCACTTCTCGGCTCTCTCCGTGATCATAAATGTACCCACTTAAACCTGTCCTATCCACTGCCGTTACATTCGCCACATACTCCCCGCTGTCATAATAAAAACTCATATTTAAATCTTCCGCTGACCCATTATCATGGATTATCCTGACACTCTCCACCACAAGTGGTGTTTTCTGTTTCTGGTGGTTTCCCAGCTTTTCCTGCATCCACCAATCCATATCCATACCATTCATCTCTACCCGGTGTACCAAGGTCATCAGCAGTCATTTGCAATCTCTGCCTTACCTGCGTATTATCGTATCCTGGATAGACAGACCAGCGCTGCTGTTCCACTTACCATCGGACATGAGACCGAGGTCTCGTTCATCGTTCTGATCCGTTGCTCCGACTGCAATCACATTCTTATATCTCGCTTATATCTCGCAGGGCAAATTACAGCGTCCGTTCCATTGCCTGCGTTACCCGTAGCCCCTATCCGCAGAATATCGGCATTGTATGCTGCATCACTCCATGGCTTGATTCCTGGGTCTCCTTCGCATACCCTGTATTGGAATTATCAGGGAATACTTTAACCGCGTACAGGTCTGCTTCAGGAGCCACACCTATAACTTCTATTCCATTCCTCCTATCGCTCCGGCAATGCCCGCGCAGTGGGTCCCATGCCCTAAATCTGGATGGTTGTAATCAATAGCCACAGAGGTATTAGAGTTTCTGTTCGTGCTGTGCTGTTGTCTGTGGCATTCACCCGAAGATGGTAGTCCCCGGGTGGAGTGCCGAATGGAACAGTGATCCACGATATATGAATTACTGGGTGTGGTGCACTTCAAATACAATACACAGGCACCTCATGCATGCCATTACTTGCATTGTATCATTGTATACCATTACAACAGGCAGTGATGGCGTAAGGTTACTGCTTGCACCATTATCCACGCTGTCAGTCAATGGAGTCAGTTCTACGCTGCTTATATCATCAGCACCGTTGTCATCAACTGCACTCACTTCTATCATGACTGGTGTGGTATCAAGGGCATGGACTCAGCGATACCGTATCGGATGTTATCACAACCTCAATTATCTCAGGTGGTATATTATTCACGCTCACGTTGATCACAGCCTGGTCTCCTGTTACTCCATGCATTGCATTGCTCTCAATACCACTCTAAAAACTATCAACAGATTGATCAGCTTCTCCAGCTTCTTCTGTTCCATCTTACCGCTTCTCTCTTTTCTCTCCACCCCCTCTCTAAGTATCACACTGTATGGTTATTAACCACTTAAACATTTTTCTATTCCGTCCCTCTATTGATTGGATTGATCATGGCATGGGGAACCAGAATCAAAATCAGATAAGAGTGATAAAGCTGGGGGGTAGCTTGATAGAAGAAGGTAGGGCTATTATTCGCACTCTACGTGATTTTGCAGCAAAGAAGAATCTAACACTGGTAATAATTCCCGGTGGTGGTCCCTTCGCAATGACCGTGCGGACTCTTGCGGGTAAACTATCGGATGAGGCTGCGCACTGGATGGCTGTGCTCGCAATGCACCAGTATGGCTTTTTCCTCGCAAATGGTGAGTTCCCTCTGGTGGAGAGTCTGGATGATATAATAGAGAGGGACGTAACTATCTTACTGCCTTATAAAATCCTGAAAGCCGATGACTGCTTGCCTCATACATGGGACGTCACATCTGATACGATAGCAGCATTTATTGCCTATAAACTTGGTGAGAGGTGCTTCATAAAACTAACGGACGTGGATGGTTTTCTGGATGCTGAGGGTAGAATAATAGAGAGGGTGGATATAAAGAAGATTGCGATGAGGAGCGATGATAGTACCTGCACCTGCATTGACAATGCACTGCCCGGCTTTTTGTTACAGCATAAGATGTATTGCATAATAGTGAATGGCAGATTTCCTCGCAGGGTGAAGGACGTACTTGCTGGTAAGATGAAGAACACGTGCTGCACAAAACTCTGCTAATTGAGATTGAAAATAGAAAGAAAGTTTTTTAATGATAAAGCCCAAAACATATTCAGGGGCTCGTAGCTTAGCACGGTTAGAGCGCCCGGCTCATAACCGGGCGGTCAAGGGTTCGAATCCCTTCGGGCCCACTTCGCTTTCGCTTTCACTCCTCCTCCCTCAAATACCGCCTGATCAGATTCTCACCTTCTTCTGTATTGAATAACGGCAGGTCCCACAGCTGGGTTATCTTATATCTCGTTACGGTGACAGTGACATTCTTCGCTGCTCTTGGGTCGTATCCTTCCTTTTCATAGCCATGCCTTACAACCATAATCCCCCTTCTCTGCCAGCTCGGCGTATCTTTCAGGTTTATCCCCATCTGAAACAGTATCTCATGCACATCCTCTGCTTTCATACCCCTCAACCGCTTCTCTGCCTCTCTGGCACTCAATCCACTCTCTATCAAGCCGTAATATCCATAAGCATTGATATGATTCCGCCACGCTTCTGCCTGTCTCTGTGCAAAATATGCTACCACTTCTTCATCACCACAGACAGGAATTACTCGCGCATCAAATGCAATTGGATCCTTAAAATCCAAGGCGATGGTAAGAGCACTGGCAAGGAAACTGGCAATTATAGAGTCCAGTTTCTCTATCCGACCCCTGAATGGTACAAACCTGAAATACAGACTTATCTCATCGGAGAAGATATATGCGAGCAATGGGTCAAAGCCACTCTTAACAAAGAATAATTCCGTCGAATCCACTATACCTTTCACAAATCGCTCGTCATACGGCTTCTGGAACTTATGCTCAAGCAATACACGCTTGAAATTCCTGCCATCTGCACGTACGATTAAAGGGGTGCTTGCTCTTATCCCCGCGTATATCTCCCGCTCTTTATCAACTATATATCGCTTCTGGTTCCTGAAGTTCATTCGCTATCATTAATTCTTCTATTGCTTCTCTCACTTATTCTCCTCAGCTCTTTCTCCTTCCCCCTCCCCTTTATTCTCACTCCTTTTTCCCCTATTCTTCCTTTTCACATGTTTTATCAGTACTATATCCCCAATCGCTATTACCCAGCGATAAGGGATGATAACACCCTTCTTATTACCCACATCAAAAGCATTTGGATTTATATTCGTCACTGCCAGCCCTGATATCCGCCTCCCCTTTATGTCCACATTCACATCCTCTATTTTTCCTACGTACACTCCCCTGTCCGTGTATATATCCTGCCCATATAGTGAAGACAACTCTATCTCCATGATATTATTTAAGGACAAAGGCTATATATATAAAATTCAACCGATAATAAGGGTAATAAGATGCAAACGTCTATTCAACTGTGTAAATTCATGGGAATACCTATAAGATTGCATTTTACTTTCCTCTTCATCTTCTTCGCTATTATCTTCAGTTTTGCTAACTGGCCTCAAACGGAGACTACTCGTATACCGCTGGGTCTCGGTGGTCTCGAGCTCAGCCTGGTTATGCGTTACACACTATCCACTATTGCTGCTGTCCTGTTCTTTTTCACATTACTGCTCCATGAGATGGCGCATTCTTTCGTGGCAATGCGCTTCGGGACGAAGATACATAGCATCACGCTCTTCTTCTTCGGTGGGCTGGCGATGATGGAGGATATACCAAGGAGTCCAGATAAGGAATGGAGGATTGCAATTGCGGGACCATTGATGAGTTTAGCACTGGGGGGGCTCTTTTCCCTCTTTTATCTGGGACTGAAAGCCCTCAATTCGATATATCGTCCTGTTGCGATCCTCGTGCTGACTATCGGATTCTTTAATGGTGCACTCGCAGTCTTCAATTTATTACCGGCATTTCCAATGGATGGCGGTCGTATACTGAGAGCGCTTCTCGCTAAGCGAATGACATTTTTAAAAGCGACGAGAAGAGCGGCATTTATAGGCAAGCTATTTGCATTTGCTCTTGTCATAATGGGTTTCTCATACGACCCTTTCACATTCATCCTGACCGGTAAATGGAGTCCGAACTTATGGCTTCCTCTACTGGCTATCTTCCTGTTCATGGCAGCGACGGAGGAGGAGAGAGCGACTGCTACCTTTGCCATACTGGATGGTATAAAAGTGAAGAACGTGATGAGGACCGAACGGACAACAGTGCCGGAGGATATCACACTCTCGGAGCTCGTGAATGCTATGCTTACGGATAAAATAACCGAATATGCAGTAGTGGATGCAAGAGGCGACTTAAAAGGGTTTGTTACGCTCGACGCAGTGAAGAAGATACCCTATGATCAGCGATATTTTCTACACGTCTCTGACGTGATGATACCCTATGATGGTCCTCATGATGCACTGTTGAGCGAAGCTCCGGCATCAGAAGCATTGAAACGGATGTTGAAGGATAGAAAGAGTGTCCTAGCAGTGATAGAGGAAGCAGGAGGGGAGCTCATAGGGATAATAACGAAGAAGGACCTCTCTATTTATATAGAAATGCTGCGCGGGGGTGCGGGTGCAATAGAAAGTAGATGACGATCAACTCAATTTTTCACCTTTCACCTCTTAAGCGCTCCCGCTTTCATTCTCGTTCTTGCCCCTACTCCTTTTAGTGTGCCTGAGACGCGAATCACTCGGATAGCTGTTCGTACACCATCCACCGAGTGAATACATGCTAAGGCTGCTCTCACCTCCTCTACTGTTCTATGCGCACATCTCAAAACCCCAATCCCAATGCCCGAATCGTAGTTTACCAGCCATAATCTACTCTCGCTCGCCCCTGTATCGCCATATAATGAATAAATAGAATCCCAAATGGCATTCTGTAACTCATGCTTACCCACTTCACCATCACATATAGCTTCAAACAGGAGATACCGCCTCTTTTCCCTCATAGTTATGCCAACAAATTATAATTGCTCCACCTCTCTTCCTTTCTTCCACCGCCTCGTCAGTATGCCAGCGGGGATTTCGCTCAATGCCATTATTGCCTCCTCTCTTTCCATGCCACATAGCGATGCGAGCGCAATCATCTCCCGTGGTGCCCTCAAGTCATAAATGGAGCGGTTGTTTGTGGTTAACAGTGGCATAACATGGTATTTCCGTATGAGTTTCAAATTCTCATGCAGCCGCTTCAGGATACGTACCCGCTCACTCCTCCTGCTCTTTATTATTGGATTCAGATTGAATTCGATGGCAATGCCATTCTTCGCTGCATACTTCAGCATCAGAATCTGATGCTTCAACTCCTTCCCTTTCCATTTCTCTCCACACGGATGTGTCAGCACATCTACCCGGTAGTCTTTCACCGCTGCCATATTTATCTTCTCTTCACCACCATGAACCGCTATTAGCGGAATTCTCGACCAGTAGTGCCTCAACTTTCGCTTCAATTCAGTTATGGAATCAGTCCTTATCTCAATGCCCATGTATATATATGGGTTAAGGTTACGTGAAGGCATGATCACTTCATTGTTATTGTTACTGTTATACACACATATGGCGGTATACCCGAATCTCCGCGCAGCTCGGAGCATCTCATCAGCAGGCATCCCGGGCTGTAAGTGCACATTAAGCAAGAAGAAGCTGGGCATTGGATTTACAAATAATTTAACATCAGATGCATTTATTTTATTGTATTACACCAACCCAGAAGTAATCTCTTCATAAATACCGTAAATAACGATCACAGCCACGGTAAGATACAATACACTTACTGCACCAAGGGTGCCGAACATATTCGCAATTACAAGCAAAGCACTTAAAAGACCACAACCCATCATTGCAATCTTTATAGTATATCGCTCCACAGCCCTCTTTATCACTTTTAAGCCCCGGCTATGACCATAAATAGGGAGTCCAGAATCGCGAACCATTGCTCTTATATCTCTCGTTTCCAGCCCTGGCGATAATTTTAGCCATAGCAGTGCGATTATCATTGCACCTATGACCACTATTGTCAGATTGGCTACTGCTCTTACCGCAATTTGCCAGCCCGCGTGTGGTACTGACATGAGAGGGGGGAACCAATCCATGAGTCCATAAATCGGACTCAGATAATACATTAAACCTGATACTGCCGTTCCTGTTTCATCATACACACCCAAAATTGTAGTCCCATGTGAATAGAGCACTCTTCCCAGAGCCTGTATGCCCGCTTGCAGTGCCATGCCCAAATTGAAAAACACCAGTGGAACAACGATCGCATACGAAAAGTGCGCAAGCTTAATTGGAAATTTAACTCTACCCCTGCTTGCTCTTCTTTTCAAATATCCCGGTATTCTTATCTCTATACGAGCACACACCAGATAAACCACGAGGAAGAACAAAGCGATTGTTGCGATAAGTGCGATAAAGTGATGTTGAAAGAGGAAAACCATTCCAGCCTCGGACATCTCGTATGGCTCCACTTGCTTCGCTATTTCTATCCATCCCGGTATCACGCCTACCGCCCATCCTCCGGCATCATGTATTAGACTTATAAGTCCTGTAATTATCTGGTGCGAAATATTGGCAACGATAAAAAGCCCCACTCCAGAGCATATACCCCATTTCGACACCACTTCCTCCATATAATATATGAGCATCCCCCCGAAGAAGACCTGAAGGAAGAGCAAGCATGAAATGAACCGCGGAGATACACCAAGTTGTGATGCTATATCCTGATTGGGCATATAAAACCCCCTAACGTAAGTAAAGCTTGTGAAAAGTACGAAGCAAAGAACGAGCAGTTTCTGCATGTTCAGATAAAATGCCTGGTCCTCTGGATTGGTTAAGTCGAGCTTCATTATCTTTGGACCTGCTAAAATCTGTAAAATAAGCGAAGCATTTATGATTGGCATAATACCAACAGCACTGAGTGAGAATCTTTGCCCCGCAAAGAGTGCTCGCCATCTACCGAAGAGGTCTATCGCTTCTGGTGATAGCCCGAAGAGGGGGATATTGCCCAGGGCAAAATAGAGAATGAGTATGGCGAAAGTAAGCAGAAGTCGTGTTTCGAGAGGGACATGCCTTTTTGGACGTTCAACCATTGGGATTTTACTTAAAAGAGGTGCTAACCTATATCTCCATCTTTTCACGCACGAGCTCACCTCCCTCCCCTTGCCGTCCTTACCCGATCCTATACCATACCAGAAGGGAAATAGTATATAAAACTTTTTGCTCATTCATTACATCTTATCCAATCCTATCCAATCCTGTGGGCATTCTTTCTTCACGATTGAGTGCTGAAACTGATCAGTATATGATAAAACTTCGGCTCGACCTACGATGATGAATTCGTTAAGATTAAGTTACACGAACACATAAACAGGGGGCTATCGTGATTATAGGGCTTTATAACAAACTCGTTGAGTTTGAATTCCGTCAGTGAAGTCAAAAGGGTCATTGAAATCACCACCCCCACTTATATCACATGCCCAGTCTTCTTCTGCATGAATCTCTCTTAAAACTCTTCTATTGACTTTATGTCCGGGTATCCTAAGATATTCAGGTTCCCACGGGTGCCCTTCGGTCCAAGGCCAGTAAGAACGAGACACCCACTGCTTCGTTCTGGGATTATAGCCGTGTCTATAAAGAACATAGTAATCGTATTTTCCATTGCGCGATTATTATAACACTAATAGTGCCATATGACCCATACTATGTTTATCATCCTCATCCCTATACTTAATTAACATTCTCTTTCTCACCACCTCCGCCTTCGTTTACTAAGCTGCGTTATGAATGAAGTCTCTTCCACAGACAATCCTTTCTTAAGGCAGAATCGCACACGGTCGAAATTGCCAAGATATCTATCGACGGCACTGGGACTGTGGTGAGTTTTCCTTGCGATGTCCGACGTAGCTTTTTTAGCCCGGAGCGATTTTTCACTGATGATCTTTTTATGCGTTGTGCTTCTACCCAGGTCATGTACGGTGCCCCTGCGTGGCAGTACCACGCTGTTCTCACGTTCGTATTCGGTGATATTCCTATGGATGGTCGTCGTGGAGCACGAGAGGATGAGTGATAGGTGATAGGTCAGTCTCAGCCAGTGTTCCACCTTGCTTGTCCGTTTCATGTAACATCCTTGCAATAGCACTCTTTCGAACCTCCTTCTGTGGGACGCTCTCCACTTTCTTCTTGGTGTCTTCTCTTCATAAGTGACCGCCGATAGGACAACGGGACGCAATCGGAGATCCTTCATGCACTTCCCATAACCTCCTTTCTCCTCTTTTGCCACTGCGAACCAGAGCATCTGCTCCATTCTGAGATTTGTTATCGGTGGATAGTACTGCTCAACGATGGACTTCAGTTCTTTGACCAACAGCCCGATGACCTTTGGTCCGCCCAACTTAGGGATTTCAGCCGATATGAAGCTGGATACCGCGGTCTCAAACGTTTTATCCAGCAGCGGTGCATAGATGCTCTGCTGTGTATTCATGCTCAAATTGTCGCCTCTCCCCCCCTTACACGGCTCACGATCCACGGAGTTCAACGCCAGTATCTTGTCTAATCGGTCTTTGTACGCTGGGTCTCCTCTGTATTTGCGGTATAACGCCTGCTAATCACGTATCAATCGGTCTGAGACCTGGACGGGAAAAGCGATTTCTTTTATTGTAGCCCTTTTCTGTAAGATACGCAACACGGGAAAAAGTCAGGATATAGCGCTTGATCGCCGTTAGAGTGTGTTTTTGTGCCCTTTCAATCTCAGTGTAGGTTCTTCGCTCCATGAAAAGCCTGACGGTTTCTACCTTGTGTGATACGCCTGTGGACCAATGTCTTTTTGCTGCGCTCGTGTTGGAATGATCACGCTGCGCTTTACGAGTTCCTTAATGTCTCGCCTCACCGTTTCTGACGCCGCAATTCAAGAGCTTTGCTGTAATGTCCTCCTGCATAAGCGATAACCCCCTTGGTCCCAGACTTCATGTGTAACCCTGTTGCCTCCTCTCATTCCGAAATACCTTTTTATGTCGTATTGTACATATGTGCTATGTAGAGGAGGTCATATGACCTAATAGTAATTTGACACCAGAAATGGTGTACCAATCTACCACCACGATAGCGGGGAATTATATGTGGAAAAAAGAAAATTATTGTTGCTGGTGCTGGAACAGGAAAAACATTCACATTTAAGGGGAAAGAGGAGTACAAGAGGTATAAAGAGACAGTTGAGTGGTCTTTCGGTAATATTAAACATAACCTAATACTACAGATTGGTATCGTCTCAGAAATGTTGATAGCCCTTTATAGCTATCGCTTCCCTGCTTGTGCCTTCTCTGAAGTATATGCCCGCCTCCTGTGGCATTGCCCTGCCTATAATACTCATATCCACCTCATTCTGCAGCCGCTTCAGCTCCGCTTCGCTAATTCCGGCATCGAGCGTAAAGAGTAGTTCATAGTCGCCACCATAGTAAATGGCAAGTTCTAATGGTACCTCATTACTCGATACAGGCACTTTCTCCTTATATAACTCGAATCCCACATGACTACGTCGCCCCAATTCCGCAAGTGAAAGTGCGAGTCCATCACTTATATCAATCATAGAAGTGACCATACCGGAGTCTGCGAGGATTATTCCTTCCTTTACGCGCGCTATGGGCTGAAACAGAGCTCGTTTCGCGGCTACCTTGAGATCATCTGAAAAATTCATACCCTCTTCTATTATCTTCAAGCCCACAGCGGCATTTCCTAAGCGTCCTGTCACACCAAGGAGGTCCCCTACCTTAGCAGTGGACCTCTTCACCGGTTTGCTCACAAATCCAAAGCACGTACCCGTCAGGATAAGCTCTTTGCTCCTTGTTACATCACCTCCAACCACAACAACATTGTATGCTGATGCACATGCCTCTATACCTGCCATAAGCGCATCTAAAAAATCTGTATCCGTATGTTCAGGAATGCCCATTGCAATAACGAACGCAAACGGGTGAGCACCCATCGCCGCTATGTCGCTCAGGTTCACAGCAACCGCGCTCCAGCCCATCTGGAACGGTGAGATGCCACTTGGGAAATGTGTGGAACTCTGGACTGTATCTGTGGTAACAACGAGATAGTGGTAGCCTGCCTTTGCACTTCTCAGGTCTATAACCGCGCAGTCATCTTCTCCTGCACCCACTGTTACAGCTTCATTGCTCGCTTTAAATCGCCTGGTTATTCGTTCTATCAGACCTACCTCGCCAAGTTCTTCTATAAAATGCTTATGACTGTTACGCATAGCTATAGCTCTACCTCTACACCTCTACACCTCTACACCTTTACACCTACCCCGGCATGTAATAAAAAGTAAGAGTGAGAATAGTTAAAAATGTTTATCTTGACTTTGTTTGGTAATTGTTGGACAGCTTTGTGAATAAGAAAAAAGAGGGTAAATCCCGTAGTTTTTTCTTCTTCGCTAAGGCTAAGCTATTGGCAGAAAGGAAAAGGACAGGTATTCATGCGAAATTATGTAAGTGAGGACCTGGGCGTTAAAACCTGAGAACAAAGGAATTAAAAGGTTATCATCTATCTTATTGACTACTGTCTCGACTATCGTCGCTGTCCCTGCCATTACCAGTATTAGCAGCCATGACCATGGATACGAGTTCAAGAAGACGACCCCTATGAGCATGTCCACGCCAAACTCCGCTATGCAACCCTCTACAGACCTGTCCTTCAGCTCTGGTATCGGTATCCATCTCCTGCCGAACCGCTTGCCGAATATAGCTGCGAATGCGTCTCCTATCGTTGTCATCAGTATAGCGGCTATGGCAATCTCCTTGTAAAAGACGCTAATAGCTATTATAGCACCTATGAGGAAGAAAACATTGCCGCTCAATCTCTCCTTCTCATTCTCCCGGTAAAGTTTGTGAAAGAATGGTAATTTTAGCTTCAGGTCGAGCCTGATAAACTCTACCTCCAGGGATAGTATCAAGAACAGGGTCATTGATAGCAATATTACCTCCTTGGGCAGAAAGTAGTAAAATATGACTATCAGTACGGAAGTGCCGTGTACCGCCTTTCTCTGGAGTTCCCTCTTCAGACTGAATTCTTGAGCTCTCATTGCAAATATTTACCCCCTCTAATTAAATACGCAATTATTGATAATTCAACAAGATGAACGATAAAACACCCGCTATCAAGCTCGAAAATTGGATCATACTTTAAGATTTAAGAGGGAGGTTGAAGTAAGATGAAGCGGGATACAAAGCAGAGAAGCCGCTGGATAAGCAAAGTTGAACGGTGCGGTGTGCGGTGACCAGCTAAAAAACTTCTTTCTTTAGCGAATGAAAATAGGGATGCGTGATGGGAAAATCTGACAGGGGATTGGATTTAGGATTCGATGCAACACTTTCTTTCTAAAGAAAGAACCTGTGCTAAGAAAGGATATAATTCTTTAGGGATAATGTAGAAGGAGGGAGATGGTAAAACAGATAAGCGGGAGTTGTTGTGGAAAATAGTGCATGATATAGTTGGCATTGATTTTGAACCCGTTAGCGGTGCTGGCATCGAGAGCGAATTATGTAATCGCATTGGGTGATTTAATCAGGCATATCCCAAAGGAGGGTGTAGAGATTCCTGTTTATTTAGCAGATTCTATTCTGGTGAGCAAGAAGATGAAGTTCACAGGAGAATGAGTGAATAGAAATAGATAAAAAAAAAAACTTACTGCCAAACGTGTTGGGTGTAAGAGAACTTGGCATCTTTAACAGAACTCTACACTAAAATAAAGGAATTGGAGAAGAGCGGCAAGAACAGGATCTGGACACGATTACTTAAGAATTCGTTTGCACCTTTGCTGATGGGTAAGTTTGATTTTTTTTGTGTGTGGTGGGTAATCCGCCGTGGGTTCGCTGGGGTTACCTGCCAGAGGGTTACAGAGATGCAACACTCAAATTGTGGAAGGAATATGGGCTTTTCTCGCTAAGCAGCATGGATGTTCGACTTGGTGCGGGTGAGAAGGGTTTCTCGATGCTCTTTACTTACGTTGCCGCAGACCGCTACCTCAAGAAGGGAAAGAAGTTGGCGTTTCTCATAACACAGGAAGTTTTCAAGACGAAAGGTGCTGGTGAGGGCTTCAGAAGATTTAAAGTGAAAAATACGCCTGTAAAAGTAGTTAAGTATGAAATAGAATTCGGGGATTTCTTATGCTGATGCACTGAAGCGGACAGAGAAGGTGGAAATGCAGGCTAAACCAATTGGAACACCTGTAAGCTCATGGCAAACGTTTGAAGCTAAATCAGAAAGGATTTTAGATACATTGAGAGGGAGATTGAGGGTCACCGGGAAGTTTCGGAACTATCCAAAAATGCACATGCGCTGGCTAAACGATATTACGAGCAGAAGGATTTGGCCACGCGTCAGGAACTCACGGAACTTCAGATTATACTTATGTTTATAATTAAACCAGAAGGGTCTTAAAAAGAAGAAGCGGTCTTTTCTTTTTTTCTTTTATATCTATGCAGTAAATACTTATTATCTATTGGTTGTTTAGTATTTATTAGACAGCCTAAAGGTGGAGAAAAATGTTAGAAGTATTGACAAATCCAAACAAATTTTTTGAAACGAGGAAGAAAGGAAGGGAGAATCTGAAGATACCTGTGTTTATCGTTTTGATAAGTGGGATAATCGGAGGCATATCTGCTTTTTTGTCGAGCAGCATAATGATGGAAGCAATGGCAAAAACACTCCCGCCAGAAGCGCAGGGCTTTATGTCGTTCATGCCCATTAGCACTGCTATTGGAGCTGTAATATTTTCTTTCATTATCTGGCTAATCGTCGCAGCGGTATTCTTTGGCATATCCTGCATATTCAAAGGTGAAGGGAAGTTTAGCCGAACACTCGAATTCGTTGGATACGGCTATATCCCTACAATAATCGGTGGACTGATAAGTCTCGTGCTTGTCTATAATTTCATTACAACCGCGCAGATTCCAGCGATAACGACAACAGACCCAACAAAGATCAAAGAAGTAATTGCACCGCTGATGAAAAGTCCGATGATGATGCTTTCTTCTGCCGTTGGCATGCTCTTCATGCTGTGGAGTGCGAACATCTGGGTCTTCGGGCTGAAACATGCGAGGAATCTCTCAACAAAGAACGCATTGATTACCGTTGCCATACCAGTAGCTGCTTATATCCTGTATTCGGTATATCAGATGCTGGGGTGGTGATGTGAATGCGACAAACGTTCCCCATTTTTCTTTTCTTGTTCTTCATGGTAATTTTTGTCTTTGCATTTGCATTTGCATTTGCGATACCCGGCGTCAGTGCATATGATGGCGTTTATGGTTTAGGTACAGAAGAGCAGGAACATGGACAGGGGCAGGAATCCTCGATTATGATTGCAGGCTACCAGGTGAGTCCAGAAGTGCTTATGTACAATGATATTGGAACGGTAACCGTGACAGTGAAGAACATGGAATCGGCTAAAAGCGTGAACATAAAAGATGCACGAATGCTAAGTCGTGACATCAAAGTGCTTAGCGACTCTTACTTCAACATCGGTAGATTGGGACCTGGAGAAAGTCTAAACCTCACGTTCACAATAAAAGCGACCTGTCCCGATGGTATCTATTATCTGAAAATATTGGTGGCTGGGGAAGACGCTCAAAATATAAGATATTCCATTCCCGTGACTGTGGACAGTTCTTCTTTAACCATTGGTGTTAGGGACATACCGGAAGACATATTTAAAGGAGAGCGTGCAAGAATCGAGCTTGCTGTCGGCAATCCCAGACATAACACCGTTACAGCCGTGAAAATTGTCACCATGGGGAAAAACGTGATACCTTCTGAAGTCTTCTTAGGAGCGCTCTCAGCAGACGAAACAAAAGTCGCCTCTTTTAACTTTACACCGCAAACAAATGGCGCTCATATCTTGAATTTTGTATTGGAGTTTAAAAACGGAGATAACTATCATTCAGCCGATTTAAGCGTGCCGTTGAATGTGACGGATAGTAAAAAGCGCGCGGAACTCGTCCTCACCGGGATTGAGGTAGAACCCATGCTGGGGACGAACGCGTATAAAATCACTGGAGACATAAACAATGCAGGCTTAAAAGAAGCAAAGAGCGTGGTTATGAAAGTGAGCGATGCAGAAGGCATAGAAGCAATGAACCCCTACAAAGCCTATTTCGTGGGCTTGCTCAGTCCAGACGATTTTAGCAGTTTTGAACTGGATGTGAAAGTTGGAGAAAATGGGACACAGGTGCCGCTCATCATAGAATACAAAGATGAAGATGGAAATAAGTTCTCAAAGACCGAATACATATCGATTGAACGCCATCAGGGAAAGACAAGTTCAGGAAAGTTGCCAGTTTCGATGATTGTTATGCTCGTTGTGATTGCGATAGTGGTCATCGGTCTGATTGCATATTCATGGAAGAAACGATGAAAGTAGTGGAGCTTATAGAGGTAACAAAAGTTTATGAACTTCCACGTGGGAGCATCAAAGCGCTTGATAACGTTACTGTGAGCATAGAAGCCGGTGAGTTTATCTCTGTCATGGGGCCCTCAGGCTCCGGAAAGACAACTTTGCTTAACATCATCGGCTGTCTGGATACGCCAACCCGAGGGAGGGTTGTTATTGGTGGTGAAAATATCAATGGACTGGGGGATGACCAATTAACGAGGCTAAGGCGCGATAAAATCGGATTCGTGTTTCAGCAATTTAACCTTATCCCCACGTTAACTGCACTGGAGAACATAGAGTATCCACTGATACTGAAGGGCTTGGACGGGCATGAGAAAAAGGCTAAAGAGCTTCTTGTGTCTGTTGGAATTGACCTTCGTTTAGGTGAGAACAAGCCAAACGAACTTTCAGGTGGCGAACAGCAGCGCGTTGCAATCGCTCGTGCACTGGCAAATGATCCTGATATAATACTCGCAGATGAGCCCACAGGCAATTTGGACTCGAAGACGAGCAAAGATATTATGGCACTCCTGAAAGATACGAACGAGCGAGGAAAGACAATTATCGTGGTGACACACGACCCACAGGTTGCTTCGTATACGAGCAGGACCTTCAGGCTTGTGGACGGGAGAGTAATATAATTACAGGTCATGATAATATAAGTGCAATTGGTAAAGTCATGTTAAATGCCTTAATTTTATTTCGCTAATTTCATAACCCCGCGCTACGGCTAACTTCTATCAAACGCGACGGGAGAGACCATGAAAAGACGAGCTTACACAGAAATAGCAAAGCATTTTGATCAAACTTTCTTTAAGTTTGACGATACGGCGTGTCTTTCAGGTGTTTGAGGGTGAGGGCATTACCGCTCTTTACAGGGGGTCGGAAAAGATAAAGGTCTTGAACTAGAACTTGAACTTAAACTTAAGACCA
>JAGGRR010000064.1 GCA_021159465.1 Methanophagales archaeon | reverse complement strand
ACGGATAGAGTTTCATAGTAACAAAGGCTCTGCAACCCTTACATCAATTCCAGCTTCGCTAAACTCCTTTATCTCCTTTAACGTGAGTTTCTTAGTTTTTAGAGTGCTCTTTTCCAACGAAGTAAGATAAATCGTCGTTTTTTCTTCGTTTATACCTGCTATTGTTCTCGCAGCCTCCAAACTATGCGTCGTAATTATGACTTGATTATCATCTTCAACTATATCAAAAAACCTTTCAGCAATATTCAGCAGCATTCTCGGATTGAGATGCGCCTCGATGTCATCCCAGAGTAAGACTTTCGGTTTCTCTAATTCGTAAAGAATCCGCGCAATTATGTAATTCTGGACACCTTCACCAAGGTCACCAAGTCGTATCCTCCGTCCATCTTCTAAGAATCCGTAAATTGCCAGCTTACTACCAAGGAAAGGTTCGATTGTTAGATCCCTATAATTGTCATAAACGAGCCCGGAAACGTCCTCTGCAACTTTTTTGCAGATTCCCAAATTTATAATAGAAGCCCAATTTCTCTCTAAGTATTGATAACCGCTCTTTACCAATTTCGAGCTTATTAAGAGCGTATTATCTATGAGTGTTTTTGGTTTGTTCCCCCTAATAGAAGACGTGGACATATCCATCCTGCCAATATAATCTTCTTCTCCCCGCTTTTTTGTGTACACAGAGATATCTGGGTCTTTTTTATTGAATAGAAGCACATAGTCCTCTCCATCTACCTTACATTCAATTTCAGCCTGATTTGCCGTATAATTATAGAGCAAGAATGCATAGCCCTGACTGTTGAGGGTTTCATGCATTGCGTGGATGACTTCTACTGCTGAGGCGACGCCAATCACATAAGGAACGCTACGAAAAGGATTTGGTGCCAGGAATAGAGCCTCAAGAATTGTTGACTTCCCGGAATTATTGCCTCCTAAGAGGATTGTCAGTGGAGCTAATTCCAGCTCCCCGTCCCTTATTCCCCGGAAATTCTTTATACTCAGTTTCGTTATCATTATTGTTGTTTGTATGTAGGGACATATAAAATTGTGGGAGTTTGGCAAAAATTGGATAACGATTTATTTCAACACTTCTTCTATCTCCTGCACTTCACTAAGAACTGTAATACCACGCATTCGCCGTAGCTTATCCACATTCGCTACATCTTCCTTCCGTATCCTTAACTTGAGGCTGCGTCCATCGGGTAATTTTGTTATTATCACCCCCTCCTTCTGGTCCACCGGGAAGATATAAACAGGCACATCCACCTTCATCGCCTGTGCTGCGGCATTGGTGACGAGCGTGTCTGCGATGCCATGAGCGATTTTTGCTACGGTATTCGCAGTAGCGGGTGCAATCAGTACGAAATCATACCTGCCAAGCTGTATTCGTCCTGCTAAGAAAGGTGCATTTGGTCCTTTTTCTACGCTCACCCGTGAGAACTCGTCTTTTACCGCTTTAAAGAGCTTGTAGAACTTCAATACCGTTGCACCCTCTCTGGAGATGTAAACATGAATATCTGGATTATATTTCCTCCTCAGTTCCTTCATGAAATCCACACATTCCTCTATACGGTCACCGGAACCTGTTATGCACCATGCAATCATGGTATTCGTATTCGTATCCTTCTCCATCGCTATTAATGCCTCTTTATCTTTATTAAAAGATAAACCTCTACGAGTCTATCAATAGTTCTGTAAAGGCTTTTCAAACCCTCTTCATCCGCTCTTACTCCATCTGCACCTTTATCTTTTGACCAGAAGGTTGCACCGAGGTTCGCACCAAAAGCTCCCCCTCCTACCGGTATCATCTCATTTATCAGATAGAAATCATGTATTGACCTGATAGCGAGCTCTTGACCTCCTATACGGTCACCGCCATCAGCAACTACCGCTCCCAACTTGCCACGCAGTGCATGTGGATCACTCGCTACAAACGCTCTCATGCGGTCCATAAGGACTTTTGCCTGTCCACTTAGTGTACCCTGATATACTGGTGTTCCAATCAGGATTGCATCTGCCCACTCAAATCCTGAATACACCTCGTTCATCGCATCGCTATGGATACACTCGCCTTCTTTTATACAGTGGTCGCAATGGATACAGAAATTGAGTTTCTTGCCATGAGCCGAGAAATATCGTGTCTCCGCACCCCAGTTATCCATAGCATATCCCAGACCTGTCCTGACTATCCAATCGGTTGCTGCTATACGGGGACTTGCGGAGATGCCAAAGAGTTTGAGTTTAGGTTTAGGCTTAGATTCAGGCTTTAGATTGAGTTTGGGCATGGCGTGCGAAGAACTGCTGCTGGATATCCTTACCCAGTCTGCCGATAGCATCTGCGCGGCACTGGCGACAGTGCGTCATCTGCTTCACATACGCACTGCATCGAGCCTGCATCTCCCTCTTCTCCTCTGGTGTTGGCGGTTTGATGTCTGCAAACTTATACTGAGGTATAAGCGGCATGATGTTCTGCATGTAGACACCCATCTTACCTATTTGCTTCGCTATATCCTCAATATGTTTATCGTTTATCGTGGGGATGTATACTGTATTCACCTTAACTATGATCTTCCGCTTTACCGCTTCTCGAATACCCTCTAACTGGTTCTTCAGCAGTATTTCCGCAGCTTCCTCGCCCCTGTATATCTTGCCATGATAGTTCACGAACGAATAGATGAGTTTGCCAATAGCGGGGTCAACTGCGTTCAGTGTCACAGTTAGAGTGCCGATGCCCAGCTCCTCTATATCGTCAATCCGGTCAGGTAACAGCAACCCATTGGTGCTCATGCATCGCATCAGATGCGGGAACTCAGCCTTCACCAGCCGAAAAGTCTCGAATGTTTCCTCATTGAAGAGCGGCTCACCTGGTCCCGCAACGGCAACGACCTTAATGTAATGTACCTTATTCAGTACTTCCCGCACCCTTTCCAGAGCTTCCTCCGGGCTCAATACCTTACTCGTCACACCGGGACGCGACTCGTTCACGCAATCGTATTTACGAATGCAGTAATTACACTGGATATTGCATTTCGGTGCCACGGGCAGATGCATCCTGCCGAAGAGATGACAGGCATTCTCACTGAAACAGGGATGTTCCTGTATCTTCCTCAGCTGTGACGCGTCCCATGGTACCCCTTTACCTTCTATCTCGGTTACAAAAGGTTTCATATCTCTCATCCGGATATTATGCGCCCACAAGAGGCGTTCCGCATTTGGGGCACTTCATAGAACGGCAGGGCACACCACGCTTCTTGGGGGCTTCATACCCGCATTGCGGGCAGGTACATTTCGAGGGAGCACCACCAGCACCAGTCTGAGACGGTCCACCCATGCCCCTTCCTTTGCCTCTTCCCATACCTTTTCCTTTTCCTCTTCCTCTTCCTGCTCCTGTTCCACTGCCTGCACCTGCACCTCTACCTGCCCTTCCAGCCATTGTCATTTTTTAATCCTCACACAAGCTCTATACAGTTCTGCCATAGACCATGGACATTGCAATAAGAGAGAGCACATAAAGCCTTGAACTCCTTAAGTGGCACTTTAAAGTAGACATCAGGGCTTGTATAAGTCGCTGCAAACGCACCTCTGCCAATACAGACTATCTGACCGTCATTCTTCACTCCAAACACTTCTATCCAGGATATACGGTGTTCCATAGTATTGGGATGCGGCTTTTCCTTCCCCACCACCACATGCACAATGCCCTGTTCCTTATTCACATCAATCACAGGGAGATGCTTATCCTTTCCTTCGGATTCCGCACCTTTCAATATCTCTGCGAATTCCATTTTATTTTCCCCTCGTCCTCCTACCTACTCCCCTTTTTCTATCTCCTCTACCTCCCTCCTGCCATGCTCCAGTTCCTGAACCTGCTCTTCGTCTTCTTTTAAGAGCAATGCCTGGAATTCACCCACATGCGTCTTCTCCTCTCTTGCTATATCAAGCAGAACACGTTTTATTTCCTCTCGCTCCGCCATCGCTGCAAGTTGTTCGTACAGATTCACCGCATCCAGTTCCGCTATCAGTCCTACACGCAATATCTCCTTATCTCTGTCAGCTTTACTCACTCTATCCAAATCCACCGGCATTTCACTCAACATATTTCAACACCTCACTTTACTAACTTTACTATAAACTATAAGGTTTAATTAAGTTACCTGATTAACTTAACGGTTAGCACCTAACACAGGCTCTTACAGGTACAATGTAAGGTCTGCCATCGTGGTTGCTCAGTTTCGCTTCCACGCCGTAGACATGTCTGATATTCTCTTCATTCAGTACCGAAGAAGGTTCCCCCTCTGCATATACCCTGCCTCCATTCATCATTATTATCCGGTCAGCATAGCGAGATGCGAGGTTGAGGTCATGAATCGCCATTATAGCTGAGATACCCCGCTCTCTTACCACACGTTTCACTATCTCCATCACCTCAAGTTGATGCCTGATGTCAAGATTGGAGGTGGGCTCATCGAGCAGAAGCAGTTCGGGTTCCTGTGTGAGCGCTCGTGCAATGAAGACTTTCTGTTGCTGACCGCCACTGAGTTCGTTTATATCGCGCATCGCCAGGTCCTCAATATTCAGTATTTTTAACGTCTCCAATACCTTCTCCGTGTCTCGCTCACTGCTTCGCCATCCGAGATGCGGACGCCTACCCATGAGCACAGTATCGAAGACCGTAGCAGGGAAGATTTGAGAACCATCCTGGGGTACGTATCCTATCTTTCTTGCAAGTTCCATTCTGCTTATTTCCCTTATATCACGTCCATCGAGCATGATACAACCCTTCTGTGGTATGAGAATCCGGTCAATACAGCGTAGCAGGGTTGATTTGCCCGCGCCATTCGGTCCCACCACACCCAGAATCTCTGATTCTGCAAGCTCTATATTCACATTCCGCAGCACAGGCATGTTTGAATAGCCAAACTCCACATCTTTTATTTTCAGCTTCATTTTACCAATATTCCCTCCTCCTTCTCATTATCAAGTAGAGGAACAGAGGACCCCCCATGAATGCTGTAATTACACCTACCGGTAGAATTACGGGTGCTATAATTCTTCTTGCAATGGTGTCGGCGGTAAGCAAAAGAGCAGCACCAAAAAGACCTGATGCAGGAATTAAAAACCTGTTATCACCACCGATAACCATGCGGCACATGTGCGGGGCAACCAATCCTATAAAACCTATGGTTCCCGTGAAGCAAACAATACCTGCGGTCATCAAAGAAGCAATTATCAGTATAAGGATTCTGGTTTGCTCGACATTAACGCCGAGGCTCTTTGCTGCTTCATCGCCCGCAGCCATCACATTCAGGTCCCATGACTTCCACATAAGCGGGATAATACAGCCTATAAGCACGATAGGCACTGGACCCGGTAGGGGTATAGAAAGTGAACCCAGATTTAAGCTGAAGATAAGTTCATCCCAGGTTGCTCTTCCAAGGCTGCCAACCATCCAGAAGTAAGCTTCTTTTACCGCTTCAGATTCGGAAAAGTACATTAATAACGTCGTCGCCGCACTGAAGATGTATAACATCGCAATACCAGCGAGAATCATTGTCTCAGGCGTAGCTCTTTTGTAGCGTGTGAAAAGTATGATAACAAAAGTAGGGATTAGAGAGAATAGGAATGCATTTCCTATTATGAGATACTCACCAGTCGCACCAGCGATAATACTTGCACCTGAAAGTATGGCAAGAGCCGCACCAAAGCCCGCACCTGATGCGATTCCCAGCGTGAAGGGGCTTGCAAGCGGATTTCTTAAAATCCCCTGCATCATCGTCCCAGCAATTGCGAGCCCCATGCCCGCAAGGATGCCCATTATGATACGCGGCAGTCGCAAGTTCCAGACAACAATCCCTTGTGTCGTTTCAACGTTTTGAAATATGCCATGCCATATTATCGAATATACCTCCGTGACTGATATAGGATAAGAGCCAAGTGCTGCGGATACTCCAGCGATAATAAATATCAGTGCGAGTGAAGAGAGGATAAAGAGGATTTTCCTTCCAACGAATTTCTTGTATTGCGTTTTTATTTCCGCTATTTTTTCCGTTCCTGTTCCCGTTCCTGATACAGTTTCAGTGCCTGATGTTGATGTCATTTTCACCTCAAATTAAAACACTATGCAAATCGTGCAATACGCTTCGCTCTCGCTCCTGAATAACGATATCATGCACCACCTGCGGTGTTAAATCAGCGATGGGATAATATCTCCCGCCTGAGTTAGCGGCTATATCTCTGCAATATCCAAGCTGCATTTTCACGAACGATTTGCTAACCTCCTCGGTATCTATCACAATCACCTGTACACCCTCAGTTCGTGCGTGCTCCGCGAGTGCTAACAAATCCATTTTGATGTCTTTATATGAAGAAGAAACATTTGCACGACCGTCAGATATTAACACCAGCACGGGTATCACACCCTCATCCTTACGCTTCTCAGCCGTCAGAAGATTCAATCCCTTCTCCAGACCCGCAGCTAACGGTGTTCGCCCACCAGTTGGTAGTTCCTTCAATCTCTTATAAGCCAAATCTACACTTGAGCATAGTGGAAGCAGGACATCTGCACGGTTACCTCTAAACGCAACCATTCCAACCCTGTCTCTATGCTGGTAGGAATCCAGTAATAATGAAAGAACAGCTCCTTTTGCACTCTCCATTCTCCGATTCGCACCCATTGACCCTGAGGCATCCACGACGAACATCGTTGCCGTTGATACTTTTCCTATGCGGATCTTCTCTCGGATATCCTGCGTTTTTATAACTATTGCTAAATCAGACTCATGTTCTCTTTCTCTCTCTTTCTGGTAAGGTGCCGCTGTACGTATAGTAGCATCAAGAGCGACGTCCTTTATTTCGCCGCTTGGGAACCCATACCGCACATATTTACCGTTATTGCGAAGTGAGAGTGTGGGTATTCTCCTTCCAGATATTTTCCTGCGATATATTCTATCTTTCCCACGTTTTTGTCTTACTGCGCTTGCATCAATCGGGTCGCCTATGCTAAAAACAGATTCTTTTTGCGGTTCTTCTGTATCACCATTCTCATCCTGACCTTCTGGATTCGCATCGAGGTGCTCATTCTTATGCGTGTGCTCATTCTCTTTATTTTCTCTTCTCTCGCCCCTTTGGTGTTGATGTTGACGCTGTTGTTGTTTATCCTCATGCTTCTCTTCTTGCTGCTTTTTTCTATCAGACATTATCTCATCGAGTTTTTCAGTATCCAAACTCGGTGGTTCAAAAGGCTTTCTGCGCATTCTGTGCGGGAGTGCCAATTCCATCGCCTCTTTTACGTCCTCAAGAGTTACTTTCTTCCTGCCATCAAAAGCCGCAATTGTCTTTGCCGTTCTATTAATAACAATTTCAGCACGATGTGTTTTGACACCGAGTTTGATGCACGTATCTGCTATCAGTCTCAACAAATCATCGCTGATCTCCACCTCATTAATTATCTGTTTCGCATGCACGATCTTCTCTCGCAGCTCTTTCTGTTTTCCCTCAAACCTCGTCCTGAACTCTTCCGCGTCCCTTTCAAAACTCTCCACCTGCTTCACTATTTCTACCCTTTTATCTGGATCGTCTATACTTTCTACACTTACTTGTAGACCGAATCTATCCAATAATTGAGGTCTGAGCTCACCCTCCTCCGGATTCATTGTTCCAACTAAGATGAATTTAGAAGGATGAGAAACCGAGACACCTTCTCGCTCAACCACGTTTATTGACATCGCAGCCGAGTCTAAAATGACATCCGCAACGTGGTCATCTAAAAGATTTACCTCATCAATATAGAGAATACCTCTATTTGCAGCTGCTAATATCCCGGGCTCCAGCGCCTTTATTCCTTCTTTTATCGCCCTCTCAACATCTATCGAGCCCACGACACGGTCTTCAGTTGCACCTAACGGTAGGTCCACGACCCACATTCTCCGTTTCGCCACTTCCAGTTCCTCACCGTTCGTTTTCTTAGCATAACACAGGTCGCACATCTCACCCTCGTCATAAGGGTTGCAATTGAACGGACAGCCGTTAACCACCTCTATCTCTGGCAGGAGTTCTGCAAGCGCACGAACGGCAGTGGACTTCGCAGTTCCTTTCTCACCCCGTATTAGCACTCCACCTATACGAGGATTAATGGCATTCAAAATAAGCGCCTTCTTCATCTTCTCCTGTCCCACGATCGCGGTGAATGGTAATATCTTCCTTCTAATATGGTGAGGCATCCTTTTTCTCCTCAGTCCCTTTATTTTTCGTCTTTGATTTATAACTATTTAAAATAATGTGATAATATTGATGTTAGATAAAGTTTTTGATATTTTGTCTGTATCTCCAAAAAGGCATAATTTAAGAAAAATACGGGGCTAAGAGCTTGAAACTAATATCCCCGTGATTACGCTAAATTATCAATAATACTACGATGAGCAGCACGTGTATGACAAGCGTTGTTCCTGCGTTTAGCACAACCGTCTTCCCCCCTAACTGGGGTCCAAAAAGCGATACGTGCAAGGGTAAAGAATGTTTCACAAATCTTGCCGAAAACGATACCACCGTGCCTAATAATAGGGCAATTAGCACACTTTTTGTCGCGATTAATCCTTCAGTGAGGAGGCTGCCCGCAAGGATTATCCCGGCATAGGTGTTTACAATCTCTGTTGCACTGATCAGTGCGACTCCGCTTTCCAACCCCAAAATGCCTGTAACCGGCTCCAAAAACGCAGAAAAAGAATTAAACAGGTTCAGTTCCATCGCCACGGATACCAGAATCAGGGTGACGAACATCGTGGGTACAATCCGTTTAAGCATTTTGTATGTGCTCTTAGCGCTTTTAGCCAATGCACTTCTCTTATCCCCTACATGGGCACGAGCCGGATCAGGATTGGTGGATGGCAGGGACAGGGGTTTGGATGAGTAGTTTTTGTCTTTCGTATCTTTTAGCCATAGTCTCGCAAGGAATATTCCAAAACAGGTCTTCAAGAATGCCGCGAACCCCACTATGCACACGTAGATAGCTCCAGTAGTCAACCCCAAAATAGGAATCACCACGGGTATGAAATACGTGAAGAGGTGAGAGAGGATACTTGGGAAAGAGCTGATTAGCGTGGTTGCAATGACCTCTCGCTCGGAGACTATTTTCTCGTTCAGTCCGTCAACAAGCATGGAGTATCCGGCAGTAGTGCTAAATGCGCAGGTCACCACCGATAGAGCAGATAGCGTGCTGATATTCGCTTTACTGGAAAGAGGCTTGGTCAACCTGTCAAATTTCCTCATCAGCCCGATGTTAACGGCAAAGCTCGTTGCAAATACTCCTATAGCTATGATAGGAACAGTTCTTGCTATCCAGTAAAGGGCGTATAGCAGAGAAGTGGGTAGAATATGACTGATCATTTGCAAACACTCCTAATACAAACACTCTATGCGTCTATATGCTTTTTTATTTTCACCAAATACGATATGTACTTGTTCAGTGGGTTCACTCGGTATCAATGCCCTCCCACAGTTCGGACACTGGCATGGTCTCACCTGCTAATGCCTCTCTCCAACCTTTGCGGAAGCTTGCTTCTGCGGGCTTTAATGCTACGCTCTCACGAAACAGGCGAATAATCTGAAGCAGATTGGGTAAGTATTCTTCAGGCATTTTTCACTCCTTCTGTATGTCTTTCACTTTAGCCGCCAATACCTCGACATCCTCCACTGTTATAACATCTATCGCACCTCCCTGAAAATCTCCTCGCACCTCGCCCATCTTATCCTCTATCCACCCTTCTATCTCAAGGTATGCACCCCTCAATCCATTTATCACTTCTTCGTCTGCGTTCCACAGCCCCCGTTCATAAGCCTCCACTAATCTTCTTCCTACCTCTTCCAGCGCCCATGGGTTGTTCTCCTCAAAGAACTTTCTCATATCCGCATCCAGAACAAAAGTCCTCGCTATATCATCGAATATCCAGTCATCTACTTCCTGTGTCGTCGCTTCCCAGCCGTAAACTCTTCCTATTCGTTTTGATATGTCGCCTGCTCCCTTGTATCCATGCCGTTTCATCCCCTCTATCCACTTCGGGTTCAGGAGCTTTGTTCTAACAACCCGCCGAATCTCATCTGCGAGCGTCCTCACCTCAATCCTGTCGCGGTCTCTCGTATCACCATAATATGCTGAGACCGCATGCCCGGAGAGCTCTCTTGCAGCAGTTGTGAGCCCGCCGTACGTTCCAAAATAGCAACAGCAGCCAAAGAGGTCGTATTCATCTGTAACGGTCTTATTAAATGTCAAATCAACGGTTTTAAGCTGCGATATCAATGCTTCCCGCGCTTCAATCCCAAAAACCTTCTTACCATAGGCATAGCTGTTCCATTGCACAAAAACATCTGCAAGGTCCTTATCCTTCTCCCAAGCCGATGCATATACCGCCAGATTCACACCATTACCGTAAGTTCCGGGCTTACTCGCGAATATCCGTGCAAATTCATTCCCATCTGCATCTTCATTTTCTTGCACATTCTCCAGTATATGCTTTCTCAAATAGTTCTTTTCTATGGGCTCATCAAGCATTGCGACCTCCCGTATCGCCTCGTCTAAGAGCTCGATGCAGTTATAAAAACAGTCTCTCGTAATCCCACTCACTCTGATAGTTACATCCATCCTTGGACGACCGAGTTCTTCTAAGGGAATTATCCTGTAGCCTTTTACCCTTCCATCTTCCCAGACAGGTTCCACACCGATTAAATGCATTATCTGTGCGAGCTGCTCGCCATCCGCCCACATGATGTCCGATGCCATCCAGTACATTGCTATGTTCTCCGGAAGTTTTCCATTTTCCTCCTCGTATTTCCTTATTACACCATCCGCAAGTCGCTTACCTATCTCCCACGCAGCCTTTGTTGGTATCTTGAAAGGGTCAAGCGAGTAAAAGTTCCTGCCAGTTGGGAGTATCTCTATGTTTCCTCTTGTTATAAGCCCTGAAGGTCCTGGCTCGATGTATCCGGCATCGAATCCATGGAGCAAACTCCCCAGCTCGTCTGATGCTTCTATCCTTGCAGAAATATCCATTACCTTTTGTCTCAGCAGAGAGAGCTTATTATCCGCATTTACATTTACATTTAGTCTATCGCCCAATATTCTCTTCGCAGCTTCCAGAGGTTCTTCTCCAGATAAGAAAGCAGAAATAAACTCCTTTGCAATACCATCCACCATGGCTAAAAGCTCGCTTCCCGCATCTGACGGCTCAATATCGAGTCCCATAAGTTTTATGATTATTTTCCTCAGCTCTGAGTCATGCTTCAGTATCGAATTGATGAACTCAACCTTTTTAGAGCCATGCGGTATCTCACCGAAGATATGCATGCCATCAGGAATCTGCGTGTTGTATATGCGTGTGATAGCGTTGTGTGCAAGTTCTATTATCTTCTCAAAGGAATATCCATTCTCTAACCTCTTATCAAGCTTTATCTCCTCTGACAGTTTCGTTTTTCTTATCAAATCAATAATAATGTGCTCTAAGGCATGTGCTCTTGCCCTGTCCGATGTTTTTGTCCTGTTATATTCTGCAATCTGGTCTTCAAGCTCTTTTAAATCGCCATACAAGCCACTTTCGGTCATTACGGTCTGCATGTGGTCTATAATCGTTGCATAGCTCCTCCGCTTTGCGATTGTCCCTTCTGGCGGGTTATCGGAATTGTAGATATACAGATGTGGGAGATTCCCGATAGCAACATCGGGATAACAGCTCTCGGAGAGCGCGACGGACTTGCCAGGCAAAAATTCCAGGTTGCCGTGCGTTCCTACATGGACGATGACATCAGCATGAAAACCAGCCTCTAAGTAGTGATAAGTGGCGAGGTATTGATGAGGCGGAGGAACTTCCGGGTCATGCAGTATTTTACATACCCTGCCATCGCAGCGCGAACCCGCACAGCCACGCTTCGGCTGCACGCATACCACTGCATTTCCGTATTTTACGCCTGTTACCACGATCTTATCATCATAGACCATTGCTGCGGGAACACCATTCATTGCCTCACCGGGCGGGTATCCCCATGCGGAGCATGTCTTCTCCCTGACAGCGGGCGATAGCTTTGCGAACCATTTCTCATACTCCTCCTTGGTGATCAGTGCAAGTGCACCACCCTTGCTTACGATCTCGTCCACCGTCGTCCATCGGAACTCTGAAATTGCCTTCCTGCTCATAATATCATCTATAAGCGCTTTACCATCTTCCGGTGGCTCGGTAGAATAGCCCTCCTCTTTCATCCTCCTCAATATCCTCGCTACACTCTCTAAAGTATCAAGATGTGCACCACTACCTACCGTTGCTTCAACGCCTGCACAGGGATTGTTATGGAGGATAAATGCAACTCTTCTCTCGGACTTTGGTTTATCTTTCAGTGCTATCCATTTTTTCACTCTATGCACGAGCTTTTTCACACGCTCTTCCATCTGCGTATGCCGCTCAAATTTGTCATCGCTATCTCTTCTTAGAGCTCCTATAATTATCGGTTCGATTACACCCTCCAATTCCGGCATCGCAACACTCCAGCCGACTTCAAGGCTGCTCAATCCCTGATTTCCCCTTCGCCATTCTTCTTCGGTCGTGTGGTACGGCATCAGAGGATGAAATACCGGGACATCAAGTTCTTTCAGTGCATTGACCGCGCTAGCCTCACCAGCGGCATTAAATACCGATTGAAGGTTTATTAGTGCATCAATCCTGTTCATAAAGAATGCATCAATGACTTCGCTGCTCGGTTTAGCACCCAGTTCTTTATCACCTGCACCGTAAGAGAAGGCGGGAATCACATCGAACTCTTTTTCGAGTTCGCGGATTAATGCATCCACGATCTCAAGGTCTCCATTTGCCCAGTAGGTTCTGAAGAATAGAATGCCGACTTTGTGTTTCCGTGAGGGTTTATACCACGCGAAATAATCTTCTATGCTCTCAAAAGCAGTTTTGGCATCTGGATGATATATCCCCTGCCACATCGTCTCCTTCGGGGCATCGTATTCATAATCCAGCTCTAAAACCTCTTTCCCGATATAGTGAAGCATGTTCTTCGTGTTTTCCAACCCTCCATACACATGATAGGCATTGACCGTTGCAACAACCTCCAGAGGAACGTTTGAAAGCTGCCAGAAGGATGAATCATGTCCGAAAGAGATTGTTGGCACATCTTTATTCAACCTTTCGATTAGCTCATCCCAAAATTCTTCATTTGATGGGTGTAAGAGGATGACGTCCGCGTGCTCAAAGGATTTTATACAGTCCTCTCGCTTTGCATCATCTTCCACATCGTGCGTGGACCACGCGCTTAGCTCTATTCCGAGCTCCTTACTTGCCTCTATTAAAAGGGGCATATCACTGCCCCACATTACTGCTGTTATCTTCATCTT